>CAMTOL010000055.1 GCA_947074135.1 uncultured Rikenellaceae bacterium | reverse complement strand
ATAACTTTTCTAAATAAATTTGTGATGTTAAATAATATATATGCTAAATACTAACACAAAACCTTCTCATTATGTAAAATAAACAACCAACACCTCAACAACCAATCAACGTTCAAATCGTACAACAATGTGATAATGGAATTGCAATTGATGGATTTATTCTTGCAATTATTGGTCTTATTTTTAGCTGGGTTCCAGTTTTTGGCTGGATTGTATGGTTTTTAGGCTTTTTATTCTCTCTAATCGGAGTATTTAAAGCGCCAAAACGTGTTTTTGCAATTATTGGTTTAGGACTCTCATTTATTGGTATTATACTATTAATTGTATTTTTGTCAGCATTGGCTATATCTATCTAGATTAGTGAATATTTATTTAGCAGAGGAGGCATCTATATTACGATTGCCTCCTCTGTTTTTTTTGTCCACAGTATGATGAGCATAAAAAAGCCTCTAAAAATTTATGAAGATTAAATCCAATTCTTTAGAGGCTATTATTATGTTGTGGTTTATTCGAGATTATTACTCCATATATGAAGAGTTGTCCCAACAATGTGTACATAGTTGCTCTTTAGGAAGCCCAATTGCTGCAACAATATCTTCTAGATGTTGGAATTTGAGTGAGTCCAACTGAAGATGTTTAGCCATAATCGATACCATCTCTTGATATTTCTCGCCATTTGGGTCGATATATGCTGCCAACATTTCGTTGGTAAGTTTGTCAGTGCCCTCAATATCACGAATCACACGACGAGTGAATAGGTCAAATGTAGAGCGTGAGGTCGAGAAGTTTAAGAAGACGCAAGGGAAAATCAGTGGCGGACAAGCAATACGCATATGCACCTCTTTAGCTCCAGTTTCGAGTAGTTTTACTACATTATCTTTGAGCTGAGTGCCACGAACGATAGAGTCATCAAGTAGTACCATATTTTGCCCAGTAGTGAACTCTTTGTTAGGAAGTAGTTTCATTTTGGCAACCAAATCCCTCATATTTTGATTTTGAGGCATAAAGCTACGAGGCCAAGTTGGTGTGTATTTCACAAATGGGCGGCGATAAGGAATGCCCATAGCATTGCTATAACCAATGGCGTGTCCAACTCCTGAGTCAGGAATACCTCCGGCAAAGTCAAATGTCATACCATCGGCTTTATCACGAGCTGCTAGTGCCGCACCACAACGGTAACGAGTGTTTTCGACGTTTATTCCTTCGTAATATCCTGATGGGTAACCATAGTAAACCCAGAGGAACGAACAAACCTGTTTGCGATTTCCAGCTGCTTTTACTTCACGAAGCCCATCAGAGCTCATAAAGACGATCTCGCCAGCTCCTAAGTCTTTGACATAGCTGTATCCAAGATTTGAGAAACTTGAAGATTCGCTAGCCGCAACATATCCTTTGTCATCTTTTGCAATAATTATTGGAGTGCGTCCAAAACGGTCACGAGCAGCATATATTCCGCTGTCGGTCAGTACCAGCATTGAGCAAGAGCCTTTGATTTTGCTTTGCGCAAGTTCGATACCGTCTTTAAATGATTTGCCATTCGAGATAAGAATTGCAACAGCTTCTGTAGGGTTGATTTCTGAGCCAGATAGTTCAGCAAAGTGAACATTCTTAGCAAGAAGTTCAGATGTAATCTCTTCTAGGTTGTCAATACGAGCAACCGTTACAACAGAGAATCTCCCTAGGTGAGAGGTGACAGTTACAGGTTGGCTTTCGTTGTCTGAGATTACGCCAATGCCGAGTTTAGATTCGCCAAAGCGATCAAGATCGCCTTCGAATTTGTTGCGAAAGTATCCATTTTCGAGAGAGTGGATACTGCGAACAAATTTTTCGCCATCAAAGAATGCCATACCAGCACGTTTAGTGCCTAGGTGAGAGTGATAGTCTGTGCCGTAGAAAACATCGGCAACTGCACTGTGGCGCGAAACGCACCCAAAAAAACCGCTCATTTTTATTTAATTATGAATTTTTAATTATGAATTATGCGTTATCTAGCGGAGTTTGTGAGCTATAAGCTGCATAAACTCCTCTCTGGTTTTTTGCTCTTTTATAAAGATGCCTGTAAATGCTGATGTAGTGGTTGCAGAGTTTTGTTTCTGAATGCCACGCATCTGCATACACATATGTCCAGCCTCGATTACAACTGCCACGCCAAGTGGGTTGAGTGCCTCTTGGATTGAGTCCCTGATTTGAACAGTCATACGCTCTTGGACTTGCAATCTACGTGCAAAACACTCGACCACACGAGCAATCTTTGATAGTCCTGTGATGTGTCCATTTGGAATGTATGCAACGTGTGCTTTACCGTAGAATGGAAGCAGGTGGTGTTCGCAGAGCGAGTATATTTCGATATCTTTGACAACGACCATTTGTTTATACTCTTCGACAAATTTGGCGGAGTTTATAATTGCGATTGGGTCTTCGTCGTATCCTTTGGTAAAGAAGCGCATTGCACGAGCGACACGTTCGGGAGTTTTGAGCAGTCCCTCACGCTGGGGGTCTTCCCCAAGCTCGGTAAGGATTTGCGAGTAGAGATTTTCTAATTTTGAGTTCATTGTTTTTGTACAAAAAGATTGTGCAAAGATACTCTTTTTTACTTAGACTCTCATCACAATTGCAAACATTTCTTTGCGCACTTAGTCGGAAATAAAACGAGGAGTTAGTGTTGTTTGTGTTTCCATTAACATCTAACTCCTCGTTTTTATTGTTTTTACCAGCGTTTTGTTCGCTGCATTCGTTATCTTCTGGGCGAAAGCTTTGTGTCGCTCGATTAGTCTATTATAGGTGGGTTGTTTTTTTGATTTCTTAGTTTTGTTTTTCAGTCCGCCGCCTATAACACCACCAATTGTGATGGCGTAGTAGGAGTAGCGCCTATCTGTAATTTTGCAGTCAAGCGTCACGCGCAAGTGGTGCCAAAACTCTGCGCCTACCCTAACAGCAAAATGTGCATAATCGGCATTTGGCTCAACAAAACCTTTGCCTCTAATAGCGTTAGCCTCAATACGAGTGTAACCCAAACCAAGACCGCCAAAGAGAGATACCTTATCGAACTTCCTGTAATTGTAATCAAAGTAAAAAGTGAAATAGATATTCTCGTAATTCACGTCGTAGGTTTGGCGATTCTGCGTAATTCCTCGACGACTATAGCGCTTGAATCCCTATATCAAATGGTGTTTTTGGTAGATTAAAACGGTTCTCAATATATAATATTAAAGCTCCTGACACATCACTCCCATCGGAAAGAGTAGGAAGCCCTGCGCCAAGTCCAAGTTCAAGCTCTGAAAACTTTACATCATTGTCGTCATATTGAGAAACTCCAATCTTTTGTGCATAAATATTGGGAATCGTACATAATATAAGCAGTAATAGTAAAACTCTTTTCGTATTCTTAATAGATTACTGGTTAATAAACTTAAATTAACGCACAGATCTTTTGTTTGCCTACAAATTGCACTCACACAACAAATATAATTAAAAATATTGAACTTTCTGATGTTTTAATTAAGAATTAATTAGATGCTTACTAAGTTGCTGTTAGTCAATTGTTAAGCTATATTTAAAATTCTAGTCATTCTTAATATTATCACTAACTAGACTCTAATAATTAATTCTTTATCATTATTGCCCTCCTTTGTTATACCGCATATAGTTGTAGTAGTTTTTTTAATGCACACTCATTGCCGTTGACTCTAAAATTAGACTCTATTGCCTATTTTTTATTATTCGATAAAAAAGTTGTGTTATTTTTTTCACAATCAAAAAAAGTTTATATCTTTGTACCGCTGAAGTTTGCATTTTTGCAAAAAAGTTTGCGAAAAATTTTATTTTTTACTTTTTAAAATAATCGCAAAACTGTATCGTTATTGTAGTAAACGCTTTTTTTACGAGCTTTGTTAGTAATAGATGAGCAACTTTCCAAAGCGATCACTATTGATTACAGTAGAAAAGAGAAGTATAGAATATAAGAAAACAAAATATTATTAACCATTTAATACATTAAAAAAATGTCTTTAAATCTTGAAAAGTATGGCATCACCGGTGTAAAGGAGATTGTCCATAATCCTAGCTACCAACAACTATTCGTTGACGAAACTAACCCAGCTCTTACTGGCTTCGAAGCTGGTGTTGAAACTACAACTGGTGCAGTTTGTGTTAAAACAGGTATCTTTACTGGTCGTTCACCTAAAGATAAATACACAGTTCTTGACGCATCTACTAAAGATCACTTCTGGTTCAAAGATGAGAAAAATCCATTCTCTCCTAACTTCGCAATGAAACCAGAAATTTTTGACGAACTAGAAAAAATAGCTGTTAAACAACTCTCAAACAAAGAAAAACTATACGTTGTTGATGCATATTGCGGTACTAACGAAGATACTCGTATGAAAGTACGTTTCATTATGGAGGTTGCTTGGCAAGCTCACTTCGTGACTAATATGTTTATCCAACCTTCACACTACGACCTAGCTAACTTCGGTGAGCCTGATTTCGTTGTAATGAACGCTGCTAAATGTACTAACCCTAACTGGAAAGAGATGGGTTTGAACTCAGAAAACTTCGTAGCTTTCAACCTTACTAAAAAACTTCAAGTTATTGGAGGTACTTGGTACGGTGGCGAGATGAAAAAAGGTATGTTCGGTGTTATGAACTACTACCTACCTTTGAAAGGCATCGCTTCTATGCACTGCTCGGCTAACGTAGGTAAAGATGGTGACGTTGCATTGTTCTTCGGTCTTTCAGGTACAGGTAAAACAACTCTTTCGGCTGACCCTAAACGTTTCCTAATTGGTGACGACGAGCACGGTTGGGATGCTCACGGTGTATTCAACTACGAAGGTGGTTGCTACGCTAAAACTATCGGTCTATCAGAAGCTAACGAACCAGATATCTGGCGTGCAATTAGCCGCAACGCACTTCTTGAGAACGTTACAGTTAACGCTGACGGTACTCCAGACTACGCTGACGGTTCGGTTACTGAAAACACTCGTGTTTCTTACCCAATTCGCCACATCAACAAAATCGTTCTTCCATCGAAAGCTGGTCACGCTAAAAAGATTATCTATCTTTCTGCTGACGCATTTGGTGTACTACCTCCAGTTTCTATCCTTGACGAAAAATCAGCACAATATCACTTCCTTTGCGGTTACACTTCGAAACTTGCAGGTACAGAGCGTGGTATTACTGAGCCAACTCCATCATTCTCTCCAGCATTCGGCGAGGCGTTCTTGACAGTTCACCCAACTATTTACGCTAAAGTATTGGCTGACAAAATGGAAGAGCACGGTGCAACTGCTTACCTAGTTAACACTGGTTGGAACGGTACTGGCAAACGTATCTCTATTAAAGATACTCGCGCTATTATCGATGCTATCCTTGATGGTTCTATCGAAAAAGCTGAAAAAGTTCACGTACCTATCTTGAACCTTTACGCTCCTAAAACACTTCCAAACGTATCTGATATCCTAGATCCACGTTCAACTTATGCTAATGTAGCTGAGTGGGAAGAGAAAGCAAAATCACTTGCTGCTAAATATATCAATAACTTCGAGCAATACTTGCCAGAAGGTGAAGGTCTATTGGCTTCAGGTCCACAATTGTAATCTTTTTAAGGATTGCATATAATGCAAGAGGGAGTCTTCGAAGGCTCCCTCTTTTTTTTGTTACGTAGATTCTGCGTTGTTGGTTGAACGATAATTAGAGTAGTAACAATAACCAGAAACGTTATTTATAAACCGCTCTAATGCTATGAGTAGGTTTATAAAGTTATGCGGACGGCTCTTAGGGTTGATTCTGTTAATTTATAACGGTCATCAATACGGCGACCTACCAACCAAACAATAGTCTTTCCGCTAACCAAAACTCCTTGTTGCTCCTTATCGGGCAGCGACACCTTAACATCTATCAAGAAATCACTAACTTTTTTCTGTGAGTGCATACCAAGTGGAATAAACCAATCTCCACTCTGCCACTTACGCAACCTAAGCGGGAATTGAAGCGAATCGGCAGACAATAACGCCACATTTGATTCCGTCTGCAAAGTCATTAACGAGCAAGGGTCGATAAACTCAACCGCAGGGTCGTCTTCCATAATTATTCGCTCCTCAAATATATCCTTGCTGCGCTCTCTAATCAACAGTTTTCCTCTGTCTAGCGTTGCAATATGGGTGGATGAGTAGAACTGTTTGCCAGTATGCGTGGCAAGTACTATATCTTCGACTACTTCTGCCGAAAATCCGTAAGGTCTTAACAGTTCGAATAGCAAAAAATCCTTCTCGCCATACTTCTCAAGAGCTGTCAAATCCAGAGTGTCGTCAACGATAACCTCACTAGCAATCCTCTCGATTTGACTATCAATAAAGCGTTGCGCTGCACTCAATCGTTCGATATTGCCGCTCATAGTGCGTCCAAAAATCGAAGTTGAACTATAAATGCGAGGTATAATTTCGTGTCTAAGTCTATTGCGAAGATAGTCGTCGCTAAGGTTCGAGCTGTCGGTCATATACTCAATTGAGTGTTCGAGTGCATAGTGTTCAATGTCGAGCCTTGATGCAAAAAGTAGAGGTCGGATAATGCGTTGGCGGCTAATATTAATACCTGTCAATCCACGAATACCAGTTCCTCGAATTAGGTTGATAAAGAATGTTTCGATTGAGTCGTCGCTGTGGTGAGCTATCGCAACTCTTGTGTATCCATACTCTTGACAAAGCTCCTCGAAGAAGTTGTAACGAAGTCGCCGAGCAGCCATTTGAGTACTTTCTCCAGTTAGTTGGCACTCTTTCTTGGTTTCGAAACGAATAGAGTGGCACTCAATACCCAGTGCTTTACAGGTTCTCTCTACAAGTGCCTGCTCGGCATCGCTTTGCCCTCCACGCAGGGTGAAGTTGCAGTGAGCTACCCCGATTTGAGATTTCTGATCGATGTATTGGTGTAGCAGTGCGAGTAGTGTCATCGAATCGACACCTCCGCTAACAGCAACTAGCACCTTATCGTTTTCAGAGATAAGATGATGCTCCGTAATATAATTTGATAAAAGTTCCTTCATTACAAAAAATAAATAAACACCTTAAAGAGAAAAAACGAAGTTCTCGGTGCTTCATTTCATACTATTAGCTCTGCAATCGCTAGCTTTTCAACGAATAATATTAAATCAGACCAACCTTGCCAAGTATTATAAAGGCAATGGCAATTGGTGCTACATAACGCACCAAAAATATAAAAATCGGAAAAATCCGCTTTGCATAAAGGCCACCCGTTGTAAAAGTGTCAGAAGTTTGTTCTCTCTTCATCACCCAACCTACAAAAACAGCTGCTATTAAACCTCCAATCGGCATTAGATAGTTTGCCGAAACATTATCAAAGAGATCAAATATCTGTTGCGACATTGCACACATTACCGTTAGAACCAACACCATTATAGTGATGATGACAGTAGCCTTCGCTCTGGAGAGCTTAAACTGCTCGATAAAGAAAGTAACCAACATCTCGGTAATAGATATTGCAGAGGTTACAGAAGCAATAACTAGCATCGAAAAGAACAAAGATGCTAACACCCTACCAAAAGGCAATTGAGCGAAAACATTTGGAAGAGTCACGAAAACCAATCCAGGACCCTCGCCCGGAGTTAATCCAAAGGTGAAAACCGCTGGGAAAATAGCAACCCCTGAAAGTATGGCAACCGCAATATCAATCCCCAAGACCATACCCTTACTCTTAACCATATTGTCTTTGTTATGGTCATAAGAGGCATAAGTTATAATAACACCCATACCAACAGATAACGAGAAAAAGGCTTGCCCAAGTGCCTCTATTAAAGTCGTACTTGTCACTTCGCTCCAGTCAGGAGAGAACATAAAACTTATAGCTTCTGACCAACCATCGAGGGTCATCGAGTTAATGCATAGTAGTACCAACATTACAAAAAGCATAGGCATAAGCACTTTATTCCACTTCTCAACACCCTTCTCAATGCCACGAGAGATGATATAGGCTGTCAGTAAAACGAACAAAGCTCCAAAGGCGACAGACTGCCACGCTGAAGATGTAAAACTATCAAAAGAGGCTTTTATCTCAACCGCACTCTGCCCTGCAAAGCCCTCCACTACACTATCGTAGAGATATTTAATTGTCCATCCGGCAACAACACTATAAAAGCCAAGTATCAAAAAACCGATAACTATTGAGATATAACCCGAATATTTCCATTTAGTATATGGAGAGAGTACCGAAAAAGCCTTAATTGCGCCGCCACGACTCGATTTACCTATTATATATTCAGACAAGATAAGAGGAAGTCCGATCAATATTGCCAAAATAACATAGATAATAATAAAAGCAGCTCCACCATTCTCTCCTGCGAGATAGGAGAATCGCCAAATGTTACCCAGCCCAACTGCAGAACCTGCAACTGCCATAAGCGCTCCAAAATTACTTGTGAAACCGCCTCTGTTATTTTCTTTCATATTTTAGTAGTGCTATTTAATGATTATTTATTACCTTCGCCTTGATTATGATTACAATAACTCAATAGAAGATTAAGCATACAAAGATGATATTTAAACCACAAAGATATAAAATTGCCGATAAAGTAGGCACTCCATTTATAGATATTGACGAAATTAGAGAATTTTTAGATGTTGTCCCTAGTGCTGAACAAGTTAGGGAAGCGATAGAGCTTTCGCTCAACCATCATCGTTTGTCAATGCAACAGACCGTTTCTCTGCTCAATGCTCCGCATCAACTTCGTGGCGAGATAATGGAGGCAGCCCATAGATTAAAAAAAGAGATTTATGGTAATCGTATAGTGCTTTTTGCACCGTTGTATGTTGGTAATCTATGCCAGAATAGTTGCGACTATTGCTCTTATGCAGCATCGAACTCACTCCCAACTCGCAAAACACTGAATGAGGAGGAACTAAACTTTGAGATAGACTCTCTAGCTGCCGAAGGTCACAAACGGTTAATACTTGTTTATGGCGAGCACCCTAAATACTCTGCCAAATTCATAGCCGATAATGTGCGTCAGATTTACCAAACAGGCAAAATCCGCCGTATCAATATCAATGCCGCTCCGCTTGGAGTCGGAGGGTTCAGAGAGGTGCACGAAGCCGGAATAGGTACTTATCAGATTTTTCAGGAGAGCTATAATCAAGAGATTTACCAAAAACACCATCTTGGAGGTATGAAAGCCGACTACAATTGGCGTTTGACTGCTTTTGATAGAGCTATGGAGGCTGGAGTTGACGACGTAGGGCTAGGGGTGCTATTTGGACTTAATCCCAACTGGAAAGAGGAGGTTTTAGGATTAATCCGCCATACCAACCACCTAGAAGCTTGTTTTGGGGTCGGTCCGCACACGATTTCGTTTCCCCGTATGACCCCTGCACTCGGAGCTGCTCCTGCCGATGCTCCAATCTCGGACGAAGATTTTATTTTTGCAATCTCGGTGCTTAGACTAGCCGTGCCTTATACTGGACTTATTCTAACTGCCAGAGAGAGAGCTGAACTTCGAGATGAAGCTATTAAATATGGTGTTTCGCAAATCGATGGAGGGACTAAACTTGAAGTTGGAGGCTATAACGAACACAATGACAAAGGAGGGGCTCAATTCTCGCTTACCGATAACAGAACCCTTAGCGAAATAATCGACGAACTAATTTCAACTGAACAAATTCCTTCGTTTTGCACTGCCTGCTATCGTAAAGGACGCACTGGCGAACACTTTATGACATTCTCTGTAAGCGGACATATCAAAGAACTATGCTCTCCAAATGCGGTATTGACCTTTGCGGAATTTTTAGAGGAGTATGGTAGCGAAACTCAAAAAAAGGAGGGTTATAAACTAATTGAGAATGAATTAACGGCACTCAAAAATAGAGAAACTGTTGAAAGCCGCCTCGAAAGAGTGAAAAATGGCGAACGCGACCTCTTTTTTTAATTCATAATTCATAATTAAGAACGAAAGTTGTTTTAATGATTGATTATTAGTTGCTTAGTGAGAGGATAAGAAATTCATAATTCTTAATTTTTAATTCTTAATTCAAAAATTACTTAAGTATTGCATAAAATTGCAAAAAAATTCATACTTTTGTCGCTTAGTATAGGCGTACTACACTGGTTAATGAGTGTTAACTGTCTAAAAGTAAGCATAATAAACATTTTTTAAGAATATATTAACTTTAATATGGCATCACTGCAAACTCTACGAAACAAAGGCGGCGTTATCGTTGCCGTTGTAATCGGACTCGCTCTTTTGGCATTCGTTCTTGGCGATATGCTCACATCAGGCAGCACACTCTTTGGTACTTCAAACACTGTTGGCGAAATTGACGGTACAACTATTACTACCGAACAATATGCCCAACAAGTAAATACCCTGACAGAAGTTATTAAGGTAACAACTGGAAGTGAAACAGTTTCTGCCGAACAAAGTCAAGCAATTCAACAACAGGCTTGGGAACAACTTGTTACTCGTTTTGCAACTACACCTATGCTAAATAAAATTGGTATTGCAGTTGGTGTTGACGAGATGGCTGAACTTATAACAGGTCGTTATGCTTCTCCAATGGTACAACAGCTCTTTACTAATCCTGAAACTGGTGAATTTGATGCTGCTTATGTACGCCAATTCGTTTCTAATATCTCGCAAGATCCATCGGGTAGATTGCAAATCTTTTGGACTAACCTACAAAATGATGTTTCAACTCAAGCCCAATTGATGAAATATAAAACGCTTGTTGATAAAGGTGCTTATATTACCGCTGCTCAAGCTGATTTTATTACCTCGCTAGAAAGCGCAACATACTCTGTTACTTTTGTTGCCTATATCTTTAACTCTTTTGTGGTCGGTACAATACGGATTATCGAAATCTGAATCAATACTGATCACAACAAAGATGAACCGACTGTCAGACGTCGCCATTCGCGTTCGATTGCTTACGTGTTCTTCGCTTCTCT
>CAMTOL010000054.1 GCA_947074135.1 uncultured Rikenellaceae bacterium | reverse complement strand
AATGTATGTGACCGAAATAAAATTTTGCAACAAGGTAGCATCAACCCCAATTTCATAAGTTTCTAAAAGTCGTCAAATTAGGGTTCAGGCAACGCTGTAAGAAATTTTATGAGGGAGCATACTCAATGTATGTGACCGAAATAAAATTTTGCAACAAGGTAGCATCAACCCCAATTTCACGGCTTTTAAACGGCTATTGGAGCTTTAATTGTAGGATATGGGTCATAATTCTCTAACTCAAAATCCTCAAAATCAAACTCAAAAATCGACTTTTTATCTGGGTTTATCTTCATCGTCGGCAAATCGCGTGGAACCCTCGCCAACTGCTCATTAACTTGATCTATATGGTTCGACTATATATGAACATCGCCTAGAGTATGCACAAAATCGCCCAACTCATAACCGCAAACCTGCGCCAACATCATCGTCAAAAGTGCATAAGAGGCAATATTGAAAGGTACACCAAGAAACAAATCCGCTGAACGCTGATACAATTGGCAACTTAACTTTCCGTCTGCCACATAGAACTGAAACATAGTGTGGCAAGGAGGCAGAGCCATATTATCGACATCGGCAACATTCCACGCCGAAACAATATGGCGACGGCTGTCGGGGTTATTTTTTAGCGATTCGACAAGTTGAGTGATTTGGTCGATGTGTCCGCCGTCGGGAGTAGGCCAGCTACGCCATTGGTAGCCATAGACGTGCCCTAGGTCGCCATTAGCGTCAGCCCATTCGTCCCAAATTGTCACTTTGTTATCGTTAAGATATTTGATGTTTGTATCTCCCTTGAGGAACCACAATAGTTCGTAGATGATTGAGCGGAGGTGCAACTTCTTAGTTGTAAGTAGCGGAAAGCCTTTGCTAAGGTCGAAACGCATTTGGTAGCCGAATACAGAACGAGTGCCTGTGCCTGTTCTATCTCCTTTGATAGCTCCGTTATCACGAACGTGTTTTAATAGGTCTAAATATTGTTGCATCTTTTATTAGTGAATTGTGATTGGTGAATAGTAATCGGTGATTGATGATTGGTGAATAGAGTCACCATTCACTAGTCACTAGTTACCAAAAATAAGTGCTTCGCCTCTTGCTTCAGTGTCAATTACGCCATTGTCATAAACATGCTGCCCTCCCACAAAGGTATGACTAACCTTATGCTTAAAACTCACACCCTCCATCGGCGACCAACCGCACTTATAAAGTACACTCTCTCTAGTAACCTCCCACTCACCACGCTCAACAACCACTACATCAGCAAAATACCCCTCTCTCAAATAACCTCGCTTATCGACCCCAAAACACTGAGCCACTCGATGCGACATATAATCCACCACCTCAGTCGGCTCAAACATCTCCAACATCGCCACCAACGAATGCTGTACCATTGGACCTCCGCTCGGAGCTTGAGTATAAGGCAACTGCTTCTCCTCCAACGTGTGCGGAGCGTGATCAGTAGCCACTATATCGACCCCACCACTTCGCAACCCTGCCCTCAATCCATCTCTATTCGCCTCACTCTTAACCGCTGGATTCCACTTTATTAGATTGCCTTTACGCTCATAATCTCTATCCGAAAACCACAAATGATGCACACAAACCTCATTGGTAATCTTTTTCTCAACCAATGGTCTGCTCTCAAAAAGCGACAACTCACGAACAGTCGAAAGGTGCAACACGTGCAACCTAGTGCCATACTTCGCCGCTATCTCAACTGCCGTTGCCGAAGAGCGATAACAAGCCTCCTCACTACGAATAACCGGATGCATACCAATTGTAGCCTCCGCGCCATACTTCTCAATATTGTGACGAATAATCCCCTCGTCCTCACAGTGAGTAGCCACCAACACTGGACTCTCGGCAAAGATAGCCTCTAATCGCTTCCGATTATCGACCAACATTCCACCAGTAGAACTCCCCATAAAGACCTTAACACCTGGAAATAACTTCGAATCAAGTCGTTCGATAACCTTAATATTATCGTTAGTTGCCCCCATAAAAAAGGCATAATTGGCAACCGAAACCAAAGCCGCGCGCTCCATTTTCGCCTCCCAAAACTCTCTCGTTGTGGTTTGCGGCACAGTGTTTGGCATATCCATAAACGAGGTAACACCCCCAGCCACCGCTGCACGACTTTCGCTCTCCATATCAGCCTTATACGTCAGTCCCGGATCGCGGAAATGCACTTGGTCGTCAATCACACCGGGCATAATGTAACCACCTTTAGCATCAATAAGTGTAACGCCACTCTGTTTTTCATAGCAGCCTCTACCAATTTGAACGATTAGCGAACCTTCAATAACAACAAAGCCCTCGAAAGAGTCGCCATCATTGACCACCACACCATTATATATTACACTTTTCATTAACAATTCGAATTAACAATTGAAATCAATAAATAATCCCTAAAAATCACCCCCAAAATTAACAAGAAAATTGCAATTAACCTACTCTGTTGCCAACGATTTTGCAATAGCACTATGAACCTTATTCTTAAACTCAGCAATGCTCTCACCAGCTTGAATACGCAATGCAGGTAAAAACTCAACCCTAATCTTTGAGAACATCTTTAACTTCTTAGTTCTATTACAAATAGCCTGTTCACCTCCTTTAATCGAAACAGGCACAACCGAAACATTCAAAGCTTGAGCCAAGATTGCAAATCCATCTTTAAACTCTTGCAATCCTCCATCCTTACTACGAGTCCCTTCTGGAAAAATAACAATATTACGTCCACTTTTAAGCACTTCATACATCTTCTGCATCGAACTACGAACATTGCTATTAATATCCATCACTATAATATTGTTGTGACGCGCCATAAACCGTCTGAACCTCGAGTCAAAATGTTTCTGTTTAGCAAAAAACAGTGTATTACTAACTGTTTTCCAAGGCAATTTCGAAGTGAGAAACAAACCGTCAAAAACACAGCTATGATTACCCACAAATATCGTTGGTCCATTAAGACCTTTTCTCGTACCTTTGGTTTTGAAACGATAAACTGAATTGAGAAACAGATTAGATAGTTGTGTCGAAATCCAATTAATAGCCCCAGATTTTGGCAATCTAAAACTCTGCTCGTTAAGCTCAAACATCTCTTTCCAAGATAGTTTTGAAGTCGAAATAGCCTCTGTACCTGCATTTTTTTCGACATACTCTGTAAGTTTAGCCAAAGTTGATAGTTTGTCTAACTGACGCTCTTTAATATGAACATTGAAACTATCCTCAATAAACGAAATAAAGGACACTCTACCCAACGAATCGAGCGCAAGGTCTATCTCAAAGTGGTCGTTCTCTTTAGCATACTTTTTTGTTTCGCCATCGATAAACTCTTTGAGTGCTTTATATGTTTCGCTTTTACCCTCCAAATCATCGATTACCTCACTCCTGTTTGGCTGTTCACAAACTAACCCCTCTAACATAAAACGTTGAATTTTCCCCAATCGAGTCTTAGGCAACTCCTCAGACACGATATGAAAACTCTTAATACGTTTATACTGGATAGCACTTAGATTGTACTTCTCAATCTCCTCTCTGACCGAATCATAAATCGAAGAACCTGTATTAATCCGAGCAGCCTCAATACTAGGGTAAACAATCGCCTGAATAATATCATCTTTCAAGAAAACTCCAATCTCTTTAATCACATAAGAGAGTTGAGTTATCTCATTTTCAATCTCAACTGGACTAATATTCTTACCATTGGGCGTAACAATAATCTCTTTGAGGCGACCCGTAATCTTAATTCCATATTTAGGGTGCAGCAAACCCTTATCGCCAGTGTGCAACCAACCGTCACGTAGAATTTCGGCACTCTCCTGTTCTTTATTGTAGTAGCCCTGCATAACGTTTGGTCCTTTGACTAACAACTCATCATTTTCGCCAAGAGAGACCTCTACTCCATCGAGCAAACGACCACAGTACCCAATTTTCCACTCTCCTGGTCGGGTAAACGAAATCATTGGTGCGCATTCGGTCATACCATAACCTTCGAGAATCTCAAAACCGAGCGTCTTAAAAATCTTCCCAGTTTCGTAAGGAAGTGCAGCTCCGCCACTAACGAAGTTCTCAATACAGCCTCCAAATTTGCTATGAACCGACTTAAATATCTTCTCAGACAACGCACGAGAACCAATCAGCGACGCTAGTTTATAGAGCGTTTTGGCTGCAAAGCTAGAGTTAATTTTACCCATTATACCCTTTGCAAAGCCCTCGAACAGACGTGGCACACCAATAAGTACTGTAATTCGTCCTCTCTGAAGCGTATCTAATATAGCATCAGGTGAAATTCCATCAGAGATATAGACAGTCGAGCCAATATAAATTGGAGCCATCATACAACCAGCATACGAAAAGATATGATGCAACGGAAGTATCATCATCAATCTACTATCTTCACGAATAATTGGAGAGATATTTGTTACTCCATCGATATTTGCCCACAGGTTTTTGTACGACAACATAACACCTTTAGGAGAGCCAGTTGTACCTGAAGTATAGATAATTGTGACCGTTTTATCATCATCGCCAAACTCCATCTCAACTACGGGAGTAGTTTCGAGATTAGAGGTATCAATATCTTCGGCAGTAACAACAATAGGAGTAAAACCATCAAGTTTTTTAAGGGCCTCAACCACAAAATCTTTTTTATCTTCGGCAACAAATATTATCTCAGCTTTGCAGTCATTGACGATATACAACAACTCCTTCTCTGTTGACATAACATCAACCGGCACTGTCATAGCACCAGCTCTGAGCGTTCCGTAAATTGCAAAAAAATAGTTAGGATTGTTCTCTGAAAAGATCATCACTTTTTCGAAATTCTCAGATATCGATTTAAAATGATTTTGATAAATTAAAGAGTACTGTAGTAATTGTTTATAGGTGTATGCGCTATCACGATATACGATAGCATTTTTTTCTCTTAGTTTGAGCATCAATTAATTGTTTCAAATTTACGTTAAAAAGTATTTTACTCTCCAATAACGCAATAATTAAGCTTTAAAGTATTAGTTATTCGGTTTTATTTTACGGAACTTCATTTTGAGTACTCCCCAAAACGCCTCTCCAAAGATTCCACCACTCATTTTCGAAGTTCCTTCAGTTCTATCGGTAAATATAATTGGCACCTCTTTGACCTTAAAACCAAGTTTATAGGTCGAGTATTTCATCTCAATCTGAAAACCATATCCTCTCATACGAATATCATCGAGATTAATAGTTTCCAACACTTTACGAGAGAAGCACACAAAACCAGCAGTACAGTCACGAACAGGCATACCAAGAACGGTACGAACGTATGCAGAAGCGTAATACGACATAATCACACGACCCATAGGCCAGTTCACAACATTAACGCCAGTTACATAACGAGAGCCTATCGACAAATCAGCGCCACCAGTTTGACAAGCATCGATGAGTCGAGCCAAATCGTCAGGATTGTGCGAAAAATCGCAGTCCATCTCGCAAATATAGTCATAACCCTGCTCTATTGCCCACTTAAAACCTGCTATATAAGCAGTTCCAAGCCCTAACTTACCACTTCGTTCAATTAAATGGAGTCCACTGTGACTCTTTTGTAAATCCTTCACAATAGCTGCCGTTCCATCTGGCGAGCCATCGTCAATAACTAACAAATCAACAGAAACAGGAAGCGAAAAGACCTTATCAATCATCTTCGCAATATTCTCAATCTCGTTGTAAGTAGGTATTATAACAACTGTTTTCATTACTCTCTCAGTTTTATATGCATCACAAACTAAAAATATTTTAGTCTTCAACACACCAGTTATGGGAGTCAAAGGTAGCAATTTTTCGTGGTTTTTTGTCAAAGAGAGTTAAAAGTATGATTTAAGAGAACTTTTTTGCATATATTTGTGCTACATTTTTAACACCACATAAGTAGGAGTATTAGAAAACCTAGAAGACTGATGAACAGCAAAAATTACATAATAGCAATAATAGTTACCATTTTATCTACACTTAACCTGCAATCCCTTGCTTCCAACGATGCAGTACATAATATTCACAACAAACATTTTATGTTATCATCTCGAAAAATAATCATTAAGAGTGATGACATCAACACACAGAATCACATAAACGAACACATTGCCAACAATGGTGCAATAGTGGTTTACGACTTCTTCTCAAATATTTTTGCTCCTAAAATAGTTTTTCATAAGGCACACTCTATCAACAATAGCTCAGAGGGTTATTCAATCGAGGTTGGCAAGTCAAAAGTTACAGTTCGTTACACCTCCAACGAAATGCTAAGTGCCGCTACAAAAGAGTTCGAGAAGTTAGTCACTCAAATTGGAGAACAAAGAGCTATTAAAGGTTGCAATATTTATTATACAACCGACTCTAAAATCAATAAAACTTCTCTCAAACGCAACAGCTTAGGTGTTATTGATGGCATAACGACAAAATTACCAACTGAAGCAATCGAGAATGCTATAAAATCACAGCTTCGTTCATATCGAGATTCTGACTTTATCTTTGCCGTAGTAAACCGCAGAGTTTACAGAGTTGATTTCAAAGCATTCAACGGCATTAATGCAGAGATAGGTTCAATTTGCGAAAGCTGGAGCTACTCGCTCGACCAAATAAAGCGATTTATTAAGTTTGCACGAGATAACGGTGGCGAGTTTGTTCCCGCTATCGACCTAATCTCCAGCAACAAGCGTTTTGAGGATTTTACGGGACATAAAATGACCTCTCCCGAAGGTATGCGATTTGTTCGCGCCATTATCGAGGAGTGCGCCAATAGTTGGGGAGTGCGAAGGCTATGCATTGGTACCTCGTATGACGAACTACCACCCTATTACATCGATTTTATTCGAGATATAGCCTCTCGCAATGGCATAGAGATTATATTAATTGACAATGGGCAATTAACAATGAGTAATTCTTAATTCTTAATTACAGAAAATGAGCAGTCTAAAAGAGATAGCAACACCAGTGGCTGAAGAGTTTGCGCAGGTCAAAGCGATACTCAAGGAGCAGATATCGTCCCAACATCGGGTTTTGGGCGAGATTGCAGAGCATTTACTTCAACTTCGCGGCAAGATGATGCGCCCACTCTTAACACTTCTAACTGCCAAATTACACAGCACTCCTACTACTCGAACTTGCAGTGTAGCTGCTACTTTCGAATTGATACATAACGCCACACTTATCCACGACGATGTAATTGACGAGGCCTATACTCGCCACAATGAATTGACTTTAGGAGCACTTCTTCGCTCACGCTCCGCTGTTTTGGTTGGCGATTATCTGTTTTCTAAAGGGTTGACAATTGCCTCTAAAGCGGAGGCTTACGCCGAAATCGACATTGCAGTTGGAGCTATCGAAGCGTTGGTCGAGGGTGAGTTGCGTCAATCTCGCAATGTTCGCACTCTAGATGTTGACCGCAGCGAGTATTTCGAGGTTATCAATCTAAAGACATCCTCACTTATTGCAGCAGCTGCTAAGAGTGGTGCAGTGAGTGTTGGAGCGAGCGAGGAGCAGCAACAATTAATGTTTAGCCTTGGGCAATCAATAGGAAGTGCTTTTCAGATTCAAGACGATATTTTGGATTACGTTGGCGACGAAAAGACTGGAAAGAAGCTCTATAATGATATTAAGGAGCGTAAAATTACCTTACCGCTTATTATGGCGATGGAGGTTGGAGGTATGTCGGTAATTAAGGATTTACGAGCTGGGAGAACTGAGAGAGTTGCAAGATTTGTAGAAGAGCATCGAGGTATTGATTTAGCAAGAGAGGAGTGCGACAGGATTATAGATAGAGGCATTTCGCTTCTAGACAGTTACGTTGACTGCGAAGCGAAAGCATCGTTGGTTAGCATAGCTCATTTTGCAGCAAAACGTGATAAATAACAAAAAAAATAAAAAATAATGAAAAAACTATTACTACTTGCTATGGCAGCAGCTATGACAGCCTGTGGCTCTGGGGGCACTAACTCTCCAAAAATCAGCGGCGAAGCACCTTTTGCAGCCGACACAGCTCTAACAACAGCCGAGAAAGAGGCTCGACTATTCACCCCTGAGGTTATGCTCAAAATGGGACGACTCGGAGGCTCTACTCTTTCGCCCGACGGCTCGAAAATCCTCTACACTCTTACCTATTTTTCGGTCAAAGAGAACAAAAGCTACAACGCCCTCTGGGTAATGAACGCTGACGGAAGCGGTGCAACCCAAATAACTCCTTACACCTTCAAGGTTTCGGAAGCAAAATGGAACAATGATGGCTCGAAGATCTACTTCCTTTCTGGCGTTTCGGGTAGCAACCAAGTGCACTCAATCGCTGCTGACGGCTCGGCAATGACACAACTTACAACTATCGAGGATGGTGTTAATGGTTTCGGTGTATCGCCAGACGAGAAAAATGTATGGTTAGCTATCGAGGTACAGGTCGAAGATGTAACTTCGGCTTCGAGATTCAAGGGGTTAGAGAAATCTAATGCACTAATTTACGACGACCTAATGTGCCGCCATTGGGACACTTGGGAAGATGGCAAATATAGCCACATTTTTGTAGGCGAAATCAAAAACGGTAAAGTGACAACTATCGAGGATACTATGCCAGGCGAAGCTTGGGACGCTCCAGTTGCACCTTACTATGACAACTCTGAGATTAGCTGGACTCCGGACAGCAAAGGCATTGCCTACACTTGCCGCAAGTTGACTGGTTATGAGTACTCAATCTCTACCAACACAGACATCTTCCTATACAACATCGACACCAAAGCTACTAAAAACCTAACCGAAGGAATGCCAGGTTACGACAAGTATCCTACTTTCTCGCCTGATGGCAAATATATGGCTTGGCAAAGTATGGCACGCCCAGGTAACGAGAGCGACAAAGAGCGTCTATTCGTTCTTGACCTCGAGAGTGGCGCAAAACAGTATCTTAACGAGGGCTTTGATTACAATGCTACTAGTTTGGTGTGGAGCGGCGATAGCAAGACTGTTTATTTCCTTTGTCCTATCAATGCTACTGTTCAAGTCGCTTCGGTTGCAGTTGGAACAACTGATGTAAAACTATACACAGAAGGTCTGCACGACTACGTAACTCTCTCTATTGCAGGTGATAAAGTTATTGCCGAGAAGACTACCCTATCAATGGCCAACGAACTATTTGCTATCAATCTAGCAAGTGGCGAAGATACACAATTGACATTTATCAACAAACGAATCTACGACAACGTTGATATGGGAGCAGTCGAAAAACGTATGGTTAAGACAACCGATGGTAAAGATATGTTGGTGTGGGTAATCACGCCTCCAAAAGCAAAGTTAGATGGTTCGACAAAATACCCTACACTACTCTACTGCCAAGGCGGACCTCAAAGTATGGTTTCGCAACGCTGGAGCTATCGCTGGAACTACCAACTAATGGCAGCCGAGGGTTATGTAATCGTTGCCCCTAACCGTCGTGGACTACCGGGCTTTGGGCAAGAATGGTTAGATCAAATCTCTGGCGACTACTCAGGTCAAAACATCAAAGACTACTTCTCGGCAATCGACGATGTAGCAAAAGAGAGCTATGTTGACAAGGCAAATATGGGTTGCGTAGGTGCCTCTTATGGAGGTTATTCGGTTTATTATATTGCAGGCCATCACCAAGGTCGTTTCAAATCGTTTATTTCGCACTGCGGTATTTTCGACTTTACATCAATGTATGGTTCGACCGAGGAGTTGTGGTTTGTAAATAACGATTACGGTGGACCTTATTGGGACTTTAAGAACAAAGTTGCGATGCGTTCTTATGCAAATTCGCCACACCATTTTGTTCAAAACTGGGATACTCCAATATTGATTATCACAGGTTTGAAGGACTATCGTATTCCTTATACTCAATCACTAGAGGCATTTACAGCTGCTCGTGCTTTGGGCGTTGATGCACGTTTGGTAGCTTTCGAAGATGAGGCGCACCAAGTGTTCAAAGCGCAAAATGCACTTGTTTGGAACAAGGAGTTCTTTGGTTGGTTGAACAAGTATTTGAAGAAATAACCTATAGATAATAGGTCATCAACAACAGAGGAGCGAGTTTTTAGGTAAGCTTGCTCCTCTGTTTTGATAGAATAGCGTATAAATTTTTGGAGTTTTAAAAATTATTGTTAACTTTGCACTCCCTTAACACCTAAGTATTATGTGATGGCTCGATAAGGAGCATAGTCAACTAGAGAGCGGAGGTGTTAGAGAGTAGGGGAAAATATTTGGTCGGTTGGCCGAGTGGCTAGGCAGAGGTCTGCAAAACCTCGTACGGCGGTTCGAATCCGCCATCGACCTCAAAATGGGCTTTTAAGTCGCTGATATAGCGTAACTTAGAAGCCCATTCTCTTATACGGGTACGTAAATAGGGGCGCAAATCGGATCAATGTAAAATCTTTGTTGGGGGTTCACTTTTTTTATTTTTTTAAGGTTCCAGTTTAGGCGAAAAGTTTGGAGTGGACTTTCCAACGGTAACTGCAGAGCCAGTTCGGCAATAAAAGTTACCTTTGAAAGATGGAAAGAAAGAATTACAGTAAAAAGTTTAAAGAGAATGCCGTTAAATTGAGTTATGAGCGTTCTTCACAAAGTGCCTTAGCCAAGGAGTTGGGCATCTCATCCACCTTGCTTAGCAAGTGGCGCAAAGAGTTTGTCGAGTACGGTTCGGCGAGTTTTCAAGGACGAGGTATTGAGCGCCTCACGGATGAACAGCGCAAAATCAAGGATCTTGAAAAAGCTCTTAAAAACAAAGAGTTAGAGCTTGAAAAACCGAACGAAGCGATGGTCAGAGCCAAGCTCGCTTGAGCTATGACTCGCAAGGAGGTTTTAGACGAAGTCAGATATTAAAAAAGGCGATCGCTGTCTTTTGCATAAATTTGGCGGCGGTTCGGCAATTCAAGCGAGCTTGATTGCACTCACTCTTGCTCAAATTTTCAAAAATAGATCAGTAAGATATTCGTTTATGGATAGCCATAAAGGGCTTTA
>CAMTOL010000053.1 GCA_947074135.1 uncultured Rikenellaceae bacterium | reverse complement strand
ATCTGCAATTAGATTTGAATTAGGTTAAAAAAGATTCTTCTATGATATATGTTGAAAAATATATTTTACACAAGTCACACAACACACTTCAGGACAAATATACACGTTAGTACGTTAGAAAGCAAAAAAATACAACTAATCGTTATAAAGAGCTCAAAGGCTTGTATCACTTACGACACAAGCCTTTGAGCATTAACTTATATTACAAAGTACTACTGTTCTTTAACGTTTACAGTTAGAGAGTTGTATCTACGAGCACCTGTACCAGCAGGGATAAGGTGACCACAAATAACATTTTCTTTCAAGTTTTCCAAGTGGTCAACTTTACCATTAATAGCTGCTTCGTTAAGCACTTTAGTAGTTTCCTGGAACGAAGCTGCTGAGATAAACGATGACGTTTGAAGAGCAGCACGAGTGATACCTTGAAGTATTTGTGTCGAAGTAGCAGGAATTGTAGCACGAACCTCAACCTCTTTTTGACCTTTACGTCTTAGTAGTGAGTTTTCGTCACGCAGTTCACGAAGTGTAACAATCTGACCTGCTTTAATTTCAGTTGAATCTCCAGCATCAACAACAACTTTTTTGTCATAAATTGCATCATTGACAGAGATAAACTCCCATTTATCAACAACTTGTTCCTCCAACAAACGAGTATCACCTGGATCTTCGATTCTTACCTTGTTCATCATCTGACGCACAATTACTTCGAAGTGTTTATCATTGATTTTCACACCTTGCAGACGGTAAACCTCTTGAATTTCGTTTACGATATACTCTTGAACTCTTGTTGGTCCAAGAATCGAAAGGATATCCGACGGCGTAATTGCTCCGTCCGAAAGCGGCATACCAGCTCTGATATAGTCATTTTCTTGCACCAATATCTGTTTTGAAAGTGGAACAAGGTATTTTTTAACCTCTCCGTAACGTGAAGTAATAGTGATTTCACGATTACCACGTTTGATTTTACCGAAACTAACCTCACCGTCAATTTCGCTAACAACAGCAGGGTTCGATGGGTTACGAGCTTCGAACAACTCAGTAACACGAGGAAGACCCCCAGTGATGTCACCAGCTTTACCAACAGCGCGAGGAATTTTGATAAGAATATCACCAGCGTTGATTTTGCCACCCTCTTTAACAGCGATGTGCGCACCAACAGGTAAGTTATATTGCTTCATCTCAACCCCTTCCTTATCCATAATCTTGATAAGTGGGTTTTTATTTTTATCACGGCTTTCGATAATCACTTTTTCGCGATATCCAGTAGCTTCATCACTCTCTTCACGATATGTAACGTTCTCGATTACAGCATCGAAACCAATTTTACCGCTAAATTCAGAGATAATAACTGCGTTATATGGATCCCATTCGCAAATCATATCGCCTTTTTTAATCTCATCGCCATTTTTACGATTAAGAATCGAGCCATAAGGAAGGTGGGCGGTGTATAGTGCGATACCAGTATTGCTATCAACGATACGAGCCTCAGCCAAACGAGAAAGAACGATAGTTTCAGTTCCTGAGTCTGTTTTACGCTCAACGCTACGCAATTCGTCAATTTCTAAGCGACCGTCGTAACGAGCCACGATAGTTGATTCTGATGTACTACCACCCGCAACACCACCAACGTGGAATGTACGAAGTGTAAGCTGTGTACCTGGCTCACCAATTGACTGAGCAGCAATAACACCAACAACCTCACCCAATTGAACCATACGACCAGTTGAAAGGTTGCGTCCGTAACACTTAGCACAAACGCCTTTAAGACTTTCACAGGTCAGTACCGAACGAATTTCAACAGATTCGATTGGCGATTTCTCAATTTGCTCAGCAATCTCTTCAGTAATCTCATTACCAGCCTTTACAATCACTTTTCCATCGGCAGGATTAACAACATCTTGAACAGCAGTACGGCCAAGAATACGTTCATATAGTGATTGTACAACCTCTTCATTACGTTTCATCGTAATTGCCTGAAGTCCACGTAGTGTACCGCAATCCTCTTCGTTGATAATAACGTCTTGAGCAACGTCAACCAGACGACGAGTAAGGTAACCAGCATCGGCAGTTTTAAGAGCCGTATCTGCCAAACCTTTACGAGCACCGTGGGTTGAGATAAAGTACTCAAGAACCGAAAGTCCCTCTTTAAAGTTACTCAAAATCGGGTTTTCGATAATTTGAGCAGCATCGGCAGTCGCCTTCTGAGGTTTAGCCATCAGACCACGCATACCTGAAAGCTGGCGAATCTGTTCTTTCGAACCACGAGCACCAGAGTCAAGCATCATATAAACTGGGTTGAAACCTTGCTTATCATTGATAAGTTGTTTCATCACAGTATCAGTTAGTTTACTGTTGGTGTGTGTCCAAATATCGATAATTTGGTTATAACGTTCGTTGTTAGTAATAAGACCCATATTATAGTTGTCCATTACTTCAGCAACTTGCTCATAACCATTGTTTACAAGACTCTCTTTCTCTTTAGGAATAATCACAGCTTCGAGGTTGAACGAGAGTCCACCTTTGAATGCCATTTTATAACCTAAGTTTTTGATATCGTCGAGGAACTTAGCCGTAGCAGCAGCTCCTGCATTTTTCATTACATAACCGATAATATCACGCAACGATTTTTTAGTCAACAGAGCGTTGATGTATCCAACCTCTTTTGGTACAAATTCGTTAAACATAATACGACCGACAGTAGTATCAATAAGTTTACCTGGCTCTACCCTCACTTTAACTTTGGCGTGTAGATCAACTCGCCCTTCGTTATATGCTATCTTAGCCTCTTCAGCCGAGTAATAAGCAGCACCTTCGCCCTTCGAACCTGCACGTTCTTTGGTAATGTAGTACAGACCGAGCACCATATCCTGAGAAGGGACAGTAATAGGCGCACCGTTAGCAGGGTTCAAGATATTGTGAGCACCAAGCATCAAGATTTGTGCCTCCAACACAGCTGCATTACCAAGTGGCAAGTGAACCGCCATCTGGTCACCGTCAAAGTCGGCATTGAACGCAGTACAAGCAAGTGGGTGCAACTGAATAGCTTTACCTTCAATAAGTTTCGGTTGGAAAGCTTGGATACCCAAACGGTGAAGAGTTGGGGCACGGTTCAATAGAACTGGGTGTCCTTTAATCACATTTTCGAGAATATCCCAAACTACCGCATCTTTGCGGTCAATAATCTTTTTAGCTGATTTTACGGTTTTAACCACTCCACGTTCGATAAGTTTACGAACGATAAATGGTTTATATAGTTCGGCAGCCATATCTTTTGGAATACCGCATTCGTGCATTT
The DNA here is from genome assembly GCA_947074135.1 of uncultured Rikenellaceae bacterium. Lineage (GTDB taxonomy): Bacteria > Bacteroidota > Bacteroidia > Bacteroidales > Rikenellaceae > Mucinivorans. The sequence continues at coordinate 7,756 of CAMTOL010000053.1, read as the reverse complement.
TAAGCTCTGGACCAACGACAATTACCGAACGAGCCGAGTAGTCAACACGTTTACCAAGAAGGTTTTGACGGAAACGACCCTGTTTACCTTTCAGCGAGTCAGACAACGATTTCAATGCTCTATTGCTTTCGCTTTTAACTGCATTGCTTTTGCGCGAGTTATCGAGCAGTGAATCGACAGCCTCTTGTAGCATACGTTTTTCGTTACGTAAGATTACATCAGGAGCTTTGATTTCGATAAGTCTTTTCAGACGGTTGTTACGAATAATCACACGACGATAGAGGTCATTCAAGTCTGAGGTTGCAAATCGACCACCATCAAGCGGCACAAGTGGGCGCAACTCTGGTGGGATTACAGGTACAACCTTCAAAATCATCCACTCAGGTTTGTTCACATCGCGACTAACACGGAAAGCTTCAACAACATTCAAACGTTTTAGAGCCTCAGCCTTACGTTGTTGCGAAGTTTCAGTATCTGCTTTATGGCGAAGTTCGTAGCTTAGAGTGTCTAGGTCTAGGCGTTGCATCAGCATCATCAGAGCTTCAGCACCCATCATCGCGATAAACTTATCAGGATGAGTATCATCTAATGCTTGATTACCTTTAGGGAGTGTATCCAAAATGTCGTGGTATGCCTTTTCGTCGAGAAGTTCCATATTCTCAACGCCCTCTGCAATACCTTTTTGTATTACTACGTAACGTTCGTAGTAAACCACCATATCAAGTTTTTTGGTAGGAATACCAAGTAGGTATCCAATTTTGTTAGGCAAACTTCTAAAGTACCAGATGTGAGCAACTGGCACAACTAGTGAGATGTGACCACTGCGTTCGCGGCGCACTTTTTTCTCAGTCACCTCAACACCACAACGGTCGCAAACGATACCTTTGTAGCGAATACGTTTGTATTTACCGCAGTGACATTCGAAATCTTTTACCGGTCCAAAAATACGTTCACAGAACAGACCATCACGTTCTGGTTTGTATGTACGGTAGTTGATAGTTTCGGGTTTGAGCACCTCGCCACTACTTCTCGAAAGAATTGTTTCTGGCGAAGCCAATGAAATCGAGATTTTATCGAAGTTACCCGGTTGTTTTGTATCTTTTTGATTAAACATCTTTATAGAAATGTTTTAATTTATTTTTTCTGTGAAAAATTAGTCCAACTTAACGTTCAAGCCCAATCCGCTCAACTCATGCAAAAGGACATTCAACGACTCAGGGATACCAGGTTGTGGCATATTATCACCTTTAACGATTGCTTCATAAGCCTTAGCACGTCCCATCACATCATCAGACTTAATAGTCAAAATTTCTTGAAGGATATTAGCAGCACCGAAGGCTTCGAGTGCCCAAACCTCCATCTCTCCGAAACGTTGACCACCAAATTGCGCTTTACCACCGAGTGGTTGTTGAGTGATAAGTGAGTAAGGTCCGATTGAACGGGCGTGCATCTTATCGTCCACCATATGCCCAAGTTTAAGCATATATGTTACACCGACAGTTGCAGGTTGGTCAAAACGTTCTCCAGTACCACCATCAAATAGGTAAGTCAGACCGCTACGAGGAATACCTGCTTTAGCAGCATAATCGTTGATTTGGTCAAGCGATGCACCGTCAAAGATTGGAGTAGCAAACTTAACACCCATATTTTTACCTGCCCAACCAAGCACAGCTTCGTAAATCTGTCCAAGGTTCATACGAGAAGGTACACCTAGTGGGTTAAGCACGATATCTACAATAGTACCATCTTCTAGGAACGGCATATCTTCGTCACGAACCACACGAGCTACGATACCTTTGTTACCGTGGCGACCTGCCATTTTATCACCAACTCTAAGTTTACGCTTTTTAGCGATGTAAACTTTAGCCAACTGAACAATACCGCTAGGCATTTCGTCACCGTTAGTGATGTTATATTTATCACGTTTAAGTTCTGCATCGAACTCTTTGTATTTAGCTACAAAGTTATTGATAAGCGCTTGAACCATTGAGGCTTTATGCTCATCAGCAACCCATTTCGACGAACTAATAGTCAAGAAGTCTATATCTTCAAGCATACGATTATTGAATTTCGTACCCTTTTCGACAACCTCCATTCCGAAGTAATCAACAATAGCATTACTTGTTTTACCATTAAGCAGAACCGCAAGTTTTTCAATAAGAATATTGCGATATGAAGCCACTTTTTCATTGAATTGAGCCTCACATTTTTCAACCAACTGTTTTTCAGCAGTTCTACCTTTTTTACCACCCTCTTTAGCAACTGCGCGACTAAAGATACGTTTATCAACCACAACACCATATAGTGATGGTTGCGCTTTGAGCGAAGCATCTTTAACATCACCTGCCTTATCGCCGAAGATAGCACGAAGAAGTTTCTCCTCAGGACTTGGGTCAGTTTCACCTTTAGGGGTAATTTTACCGATAAGGATATCTCCAGGTTTAACCAACGCACCAATACGAATTACACCGTTTTCGTCAAGATCACGAGTAGCATCTTCACTCACGTTTGGGATATCTGCAGTAAGTTCTTCGACACCACGTTTAGTATCGCGAACCTCCATAATATACTCATCAATGTGAACCGAAGTAAATACGTCATCACGCACCAAACGTTCCGAAATTACAATCGCGTCCTCGAAGTTATACCCTTGCCAAGGCATATATGCCACTTTAAGGTTTTTACCAAGTGCCAACTCTCCATTTTGAGTTGAATAGCCTTGAGTTAGGATTTGACCTGGCTCAACCTTATCTCCTCCACGTACAAGTGGACGAAGAGTAATAGAGGTGCTTTGGTTAGTTTTACGATACTTAGGCAACTTATAAACAGTCACTTCTGGTTCAAACGATACAAAGCGTTCGTCATCAGTCATATCGTATTTAATCTCGATGCGAGAAGCATCAGCAAAAACAATCACTCCACTACGTTCTGCAACGATTTGCGTACGGCTATCAGCCACAACCTCACCTTCAAGACCTGTACCAACAATTGGAGCTTCAGGTACTAATAGTGGTACTGCTTGGCGCATCATATTCGAGCCCATCAGCGCACGGTTCGCATCATCGTGTTCAAGGAATGGGATAAGCGATGCAGCAATAGATGCAATTTGGTTAGGAGCAACGTCCATAACGTGTACATCAGAAGGTGCAACTTGAGGGAAATCACTACTTTGGCGACATTTTACAGTCGAGTTAATGAAATTACCATTTGCATCAACAGCAGCGTTAGCTTGAGCAATTGTAAGTCCCTCCTCCTGCTCGGCACTCATATATTTTATGCCATCTTTTTTAATTTTACCATCTTCAACCTCGATGTATGGAGTTTCAATGAAGCCCATATCCGAGATTTTTGCATAAACGCAAAGCGATGAGATAAGACCGATATTTGGTCCCTCAGGAGTTTCAATTGGACACAAACGACCATAGTGCGTATAGTGAACGTCACGAACCTCAAAACCTGCACGTTCGCGCGAAAGACCACCAGGTCCAAGTGCCGATAGACGGCGTTTGTGTGTTAGCTCAGCAAGTGGATTTGTTTGATCCATAAATTGCGAAAGCTGGTTAGTACCAAAGAATGAGTTGATAACGCTTGAAAGTGTTTTAGCATTAATCAAATCAACAGGTGTAAATACCTCGTTATCACGAACGTTCATACGTTCACGAATAGTACGAGCCATACGTGCAAAACCAACTGAGAATTGAGCTGCAAGTTGCTCTCCTACAGTTCTTACACGACGGTTAGAAAGGTGGTCAATATCATCGACTTCAGTCTTAGAGTTAACCAACTCAATAAGGTGTTTGATAATAGCTATCATATCCTCACGAGTAAGCACTCTAATATCTCTCGAAATATTGAGATCTAATTTACGATTGATTCTATAACGTCCTACGTCACCCAAATCGTAACGTTTGTCCGAGAAGAATAGTTTATCAATCACATCACGCGCAGTCGCTTCATCGGGTGGTTCCGAGTTACGCAATTGGCGGTAGATATATGTAACAGCCTCTTTTTCGGAGTTACAAGTATCTTTTTGTAGAGTATTATATACTATTGAGAAGTCGTTAGCAACTGCACTCTCTTTGTGCAGAAGAATACTTTTTTCGCCAGAGTCGAGAATCTCCTCAATATGATGTTCTTCAAGTATAGTTTCACGGTCAACGATAATATCGTAACGATCGATAGATACAACTTCTCCCGTATCTTCGTCCACAAAGTCTTCGACCCACGAACTAAGAACACGAGCAGCCAATCTACGACCAACCGCTTTTTGAAGATTTTTCTCATTAACTTTAACCTCATCGGCAAGGTCAAAAATCTCCAAAATCTGTTTATCTGTTTCAAAACCAATAGCACGAAGGAGTGTAGTTACAGGTAACTTCTTCTTTCTATCGATATAGGCATACATAACACCTGCAATATCGGTTGCAAACTCAATCCAACTACCTTTGAAAGGAATGATACGAGCTGAATACAACTTAGTACCATTAGTGTGAAGGCTTTGTCCGAAGAACACACCAGGAGAACGGTGCAACTGCGAAACAATTACACGTTCAGCACCATTGATAACAAAAGTACCACGAGGAGTCATATAAGGGACAGTACCAAAATAGACATCTTGGATAACAGGGTCGAAATCCTCGTGTTCTGGGTCAGTACAATAGAGTTTAAGCTTAGCTTTAAGCGGAACACTATACGTTAGTCCTCTTTCAATACACTCATCGATAGAGTATCTTGGGGGATCAACAAAGTAGTCTAGAAATTCCAACACGAAGTTATTTCGAGTATCAGAAATAGGGAAATTCTCTGAGAATACCTTGTATAAACCTTCATTCAAACGATTTTCGGCAGTAGTTTCTAACTGAAAAAAGTCTTGAAACGATTTAAGCTGGACTTCCAAAAAGTCTGGGTAGTTCATCGCCGAAGCAAATGAACTAAAGTTTATGCGAGATGCACTGTTTTTTGCCATTTTAAATGCAGAAAAATAGAAAAAAAATAAGAATCAAGAACGTCTAAGTGTATGACTAAAAGAGGTATCTCCACCTCTTCTCAAAAAGCTATATTAGAGCGCAATAACGCTGCAATATTATTAGTCATCCTCTTCAAAAAGCTCTTAACTCTTAGATTTTGGTTAAAAGTTGCCACTTTTAGCAACTCTACTTTTTCAAAACACTCTTTTTAAATAAAAGAGTAAAAAATAGTGCCTATACGTTATAAAACAACGAAAAAAACATCGACAAAAATGCTCAATGTTAATAGGCAGAAAATGCTCTAATCGGACAAACGTACGATAAGAGCTAAAAAATTGACTCTCGACCCTCAGTAAGCAAAATCTATGCCTACTGAAGATCAAAAATCAATTTCAAAATAGGATTAATTATTTAACCTCTACTTCAGCACCAGCTTCAACTAGAGCAGCTTTCAATTGCTCAGCTTCTTCTTTGCTAACACCTTCTTTAACTGCTTTAGGAGCACCGTCAACTAGATCTTTAGCCTCTTTAAGACCAAGACCAGTTAGATCTTTAACAACTTTAACAACTTGAAGTTTAGCACCACCAGCTGAAGTAAGAATTACATCAAAAGATGTTTTTTCAGCAGCAGCAGCTTCGCCAGCTCCAGCTGCAGGAGCAGCAACAGCTACAGCAGCAGCTGCAGGTTCGATACCATATTCGTCTTTAAGAATTTGTGCCAATTCGTTAACCTCTTTAACTGTAAGGTTTACAAGTTCTTCGGCGATTTTTTTGATGTCTGCCATCGTTTTATAATTTTAAATTTGTTATTATTATTTTTTTTGTGATCATTGATCAAGTGATCAGTGATCTATTTTTGACCATTGACCGAAAGATCAGTGATCATAGTAGTGCAGTAAGTTGAGATAGTGTGCGAGCAATCACTAATTATGTGATCACACGACCACTAACAACTACGCACCTCTCTCTTCGAGAGTTTTAACAAGACCTGCAATTGTATGACCAGCAGAACCTTGAAGAGCGCTGATAACATTTTTAGCAGGAGATTGAAGTAATCCAACGATATCTCCAATAAGCTCTTCGCGACTCTTAATGTTAACAAGAGTTTCAAGCTGTCCTTCGCCTACATAAACACACTCGTCAACGAATGCTGCTTTAAGGATAGGGCGATCAGTTTTAGCTGTTTTACGGAACTCTTTAATAAGTTTCGCTACCGAGTTACCAGTTTGAGTAAACAAAACTGCTGTTGGACCCTCCAAAACTGAAGCGATTTCGTCGTTTTCTTTACCCGCTGCACTTAGTGCTTTACCGAAAAATGTATTTTTAACAACTTGAAGTTTAATCTCTTGTTCAAAACAAGCTTTACGCAACACAGCAGTTTGCTCTGCGTTAAGACCTGAGATGTCAGTGAGATAGTAGTGAGCATATTGACCCAGATTTTCGGCTATTTCGCTTGCAAGTTGTAGTTTTTCTTCTCTTTTCATAGCTTTTAGTCGATAGATTTAGGTTCAATAGCGAGTCCAGGACTCATAGTTGTTGAAAGGAATACAGACTTAACGTAGGTACCTTTTGCAGCCGATGGTTTAAGCTTCATAATTGTACGCATAAATTCGCGAGTATTCTCTTCGATTTGTTGTGGAGTAAAAGAGATTTTACCCACTGAAGTATGAACGATACCGAATTTATCAACTTTGAAGTCAATTTTACCAGCTTTAACCTCTTCCACAGCTTTTCCTACTTCCATAGTAACAGTACCTGTTTTAGGGTTAGGCATCAAACCACGAGGACCGAGTACACGACCCAACGCACCTACTTTAGCCATCACGTTTGGAGTACAGATGATAACATCAATATCAGTCCAACCGTTTTTAATTTTATCTACATATTCGTCAAGACCTACGAATTCAGCACCAGCCGCTTGAGCTTCAGCCTCCTTGTCAGGAGTACAAAGCACCAAAACACGAACTGATTTACCTGTACCGTGAGGAAGTGTAACCACGCCACGAACCATTTGGTTAGCTTTACGTGGGTCAACACCAAGACGAACGTCAATATCAACCGATGCATCAAATTTCGTATAAGAAATCTCTTTTAGAAGTTCTGATGCTTCTGCCAACTTGTATTGCTTTCCAGCTTCAACTTTGCTGTATGCAATTTTTTGATTTTTTGTTAGCTTCATCTTCTTTTACTTTTTCAAAGGTGATTCTCCTACGACTTTGATACCCATTGAGCGAGCAGTACCAGCGACCATACTCATTGCGCTTTCCACTGTGAAACAGTTCATGTCAACCATTTTACCTTCAGCAATTTCGCGAACTTGATCCCAAGAGATTTCAGCTACACGTTTGCGGTTTGGTTCGGCAGAACCCGATTGGATTTTTGCCACTTCTTTAAGTTGAACTGCAACTGGTGGTTGCTTGATAATAAAGTCGAAAGACTTGTCGCTATAAACGGTGATAATCACAGGGAGCACTTTTCCTGCTTTATCCTGTGTACGAGCATTAAATTGCTTACAGAAGTCCATAATGTTAACACCCTTAGAACCGAGTGCTGGACCTACTGGAGGTGAAGGATTAGCCGCACCGCATTTGTTCTGCAACTTAATAAACGCCGCAATATCTTTTGCCATACCTTTTTTTTAAAAAATCAACCGTTTTACTTTTGTTTTTGAGTTTTTAGGCCTAATCATAATAGTCGTTACAACCTTTCTAATCAACACTTTCAACTCTTTTTTAGAAATAGAGTACTTCAATAATTTACATAACATAGATCTTTTTTTATTTGTCATA
>CAMTOL010000052.1 GCA_947074135.1 uncultured Rikenellaceae bacterium | reverse complement strand
ACGAGAGGCTGGTTAGAGTAATGACACAAAATCCAAATCCCAAAGCGCAAATCCGTAGGATTTGTAAGACTTTAGAGGCGGAGCGGTTGAAAGTTAGGCTATTGAAATTTTGGGGTTTGTCGGAAAATTGCTTGCAATTTTCTGTTTGTCGATTCTCGACAAACCCCAAAATTCAATGATTTTTTGTTTGCTCTCCTTTCCCTTTTTGAAAAAAGGGAAAACCAAAAACTTTTGACGAGTACTTCGTACTCGATGACATATTGATTGTTTTTTGATTTATTGATTTTTTCTTGATATACTCGAAGTGAATAACAAACGTGACATAAAGAGTTGTAGAGCGGACTTCCCGCTAATTGCAAACAGCGTGGTACATAACAAACCACTCTGCTACCTCGATAGCGCCGCTACCGCTCAAAAACCACAGCCAGTCATCGACTGCATCAACGAACTACACACCTCACTAAACGCTAATGTTCATAGAGGCATCCACTTCCTATCCGAAGAAACTACAGCTCGCTACGAAACCACACGTAAAAAAATCGCAAACTTCATAGGCGCAAACTCCGAACGTGAAATTATATTCACCGCCGGTGCAACCGCCTCACTCAATACTGCCGCACACTCCCTCTGCCAAATGATGCTCCAAAAAGGCGACAACATTGTCGTCTCAACGATGGAACACCACTCTAACATTGTCCCCTGGCAACTAGCCTGCGCTAGATATGGTGCCGAACTTCGTGCAATCCCAATCAACAACGACGGTTCGCTCGGAAACTACGAAAATCTGATTGACAACCATACAAAAGTAGTCGCAATTACCCAAGCATCGAACGTACTAGGCACCAGACCCGAACTTAAACCGCTCGTCAAAGCGGCTCACTCAGTCGGAGCAGTGGTTGTGGTCGATGGATGTCAAGGTGTGGTGCATAAAAAACAAAACCTAAAAGAACTAGATGCCGACTTCTACGCCTTTTCGGGTCATAAAATCTATGCTCCAACTGGTATCGGTGTCCTGTATGGAAAAGAGGAGTTGTTGGAGAAAATGCCGCCATTCCTAGGAGGTGGAGATATGATTTCAAGCGTGTCGCTTACCAAAGGCTCAACGTGGGCGGAGCTGCCTCTAAAATTCGAAGCAGGTACGTCAAACTATATCGGAGCAATTGGACTAGGAACTGCTATCGATTATGTCGAAGAGTTTGACTTAGAGGAGGTTGATGCTTACGAAAAGGCGCTATATGACGACTTCACAGCCAAGCTAACTAGCAGAGTTGAGGGAGTAACGATATACGGAACGACAGCGCAAAAAAGCCCTGTTTGTAGCTTTAATGTTGAGGGCGTGTCGAGTTACGACTTAGCAGCGATTGTTGATAAACTGGGTGTAGCAGTTCGCAGTGGACAGCTATGTGCCGAACCAACGATGGATAGGTTTGGAGTTCGAACAATGTGTCGAGCATCGTGGGCAATGTACAACAACACAGCAGATAACGACCAAGCCATAACCGCAATCGAACGAGCAGTTGGAATGCTAAGAAGATAAAACAAAATCAAACTACTGATCACTAATCACTAAAAAAATGTTTGTAGTAATCGAAGGACTTGACGGTGCCGGGAAATCGACCCAAGTAGCACAAATAATAAAATGGTTCGAAACGCAAGGTAAACAGGTCGAATACCTCCACTTTCCTCGCTTTAACGCACCTGTATATGGCGAACTTATTGCCAAATTCCTACGTGGCGATCTAGGCGCAATTGACGAAGTAAACCCATACCTCGTCGCAATGATTTATGCAGGAGATAGAGCCGATGCAGCTAATTTGATTAACAGTTGGCTGAACGAAGGTAAAGTTGTGCTAGTTGACCGCTATGTGCTTAGTAATATTGCCTATCAATGTGCCAAAGTCGGAGGCGAATGGGAAGCTAAAGAGCTCAAGGACTGGATTCTGAACCTCGAATACGAACACAACAAAATCCCAAAATCTGACCTAACTATCTTTCTCGATGTGCCATTCAAGTTTACAGAGAAAAAATTGACTCAAACTCGAACAGGAGAGGATAGAAGTTACCTACAAGGAAAAGAGGATATTCACGAGGCGTCGCTCTCGTTTCAGGAACAAGTTAGAGAGGTCTATCTAGCCCATCGCGATGCTAACTATACTATTGTAAGTTGCGCCAATGAAACAACTGGCGAGATGCTTCCAATCGAGGAGATCTCAACAAAGATTCTAAAGATAATAGAGCTAAAAGCTTAATCGTATTGAACATACTGCAATAAAATAATGATATTGCCGTTAATTATCTGTACTTGAAATATTTTACTAGTGATTTATTTTCCACAGATAAACCTAAAAACGACTATAATCTATGAAAATCAAATTTATTGCGGCTATTGCTGCGCTCTTTTGTTTAGCCTCAACTACAGCAGTTGCACAAAAAAATGTAACAACACTCCCTCACAGAATCTCACTCTCTTATGGTGACGGGCTATCATACACAATCAATCTGGGCAGTGTTTCGCTATTTCCGGGACTTGGAAATCCAGTTAAAATGACAACATCAGGAGGCGTTAATCTTGATTATATGTATATGCTACCATCTGGAAAGCTGGGATTGGGCGTAGGGATTGGGTTAAATCCAATAACTTTTTATCCTATGGCAATTGGTGACGATTATAGCTATTCACATCTTATGTTTAGCGTAATGCCTCGTATTCAATGGAATTACTACCGTTCAAAAACTGGATTAGTAGAACTTTACGGCAATGCATCGATTGGTTGGATGACTTCACTTACAAAAAATGCCTCAATTAATGCACTTGCTTGGCAGATTGACCCTATTGCAGTAAGGATTGGCAGTGATCGCATTGCAGGCTTTGTATCGGCTGGTTATGGCTCACGCGGCATCTTTAATGTTGGTATTCAAATTGGGTTGTAGTATCCTTAGCCATAATATATGAAATCCAAACTCAATTTCATACTCCCCATTATTGCGCTTTGTCTATGTTCGTGCGTTAAACGCTACAATGTAGATGTGTTCGAAAAGCCGCAAGTGGTTCTCAACTCTATTATTACACCCGATTCGACATTTAAAATCGACCTCTATTGGAGTCGTAAACTCGAAGATTCACGAGAGTTTAGTCGAGTTATCGGCTCAACAGTTCGACTCAAAGAGAATGACGCTCTCATACTTGAAACTGTTAGCGACAATAGTCGATTAGTGTTTGACTACCACCCCAAAAGTGGAGCGCACTACTCTATTGAGGTCGAAACCAAAGACCAACCGCTACTAAAAGCTGAAACAACAATTCCACTTGCGCCTGATGCTGAGTGTAGATTCACAGAAAATCGCGCTCGTTATCATCACTACAGACTCGATAACGTAGTTGCAAATGGCGACCCGTACGCTCTGTTGCTTGGTGCTTTTTATGGGTTTAAGAACCTGCCTGAAGGCGAAGATCCATATTATAATAGAGATAGAAACTCGCAAATCTATACCGTTGCTCAATTCTCTGAAAAGTTCAATACAACCACTGATGATGATGGGGCTACAATAACTGGAAGTAACGAAGCCTACTGGGACTATATGATGGTCGAACGCAAAAACGTCGAGAAGGTCTATCCACTTACGTTCTCTATGTATGGAGGAAATCCGATTATAATATACAGCGATGATTACAGCAGTTACACAGAGATTAAACCTGAAAATACGGTTTTTCTAATCTCTGCAACAAAAGATTATGCACTCTACTACAAAACACTGCGTATGTGGCAAATTCAGAATAGTATGGGCGATATCTTCAACACTCAAGTCCTTAAAATTCACTCAAACATCGAAGGTGGACTTGGTATCTTTGCAGCTTATAACCAAAAATCTTTCATTTTCGAATTTAACGAGGAACAATAATCTATGAAAACACTTTTTGTAGCGTTGTTCATTGTGTGTGGATTATCGGCATTCTCTCAACGTATAACCATATCGGGTTCGGTGCGTGAAGCGCAAACTTTAGAGCCAATCATTGGAGCAGTTGTCACTATTGGCGAAAGCTCAGTTGCAACTAATAATTCAGGCTTTTATGCACTCAAAACCGATAGTGGCAATCAAACTCTTATAGCCTCATTTCTAGGTTATCGGACAGATACTTTGCAAATTCGAGCGATTAAAGATACTACTATTAACATCAATCTAGAGGTACAAGCAACAGAAATAGAGCAGGTGGTTGTGGTTGGTGAAAATGGCTCGAACTCTCAGTTTGGAAAGGTGAGTATCAATATGAACCAACTCAAACATACGCCACTTTTTATGGGCGAGCAAGATATTTTTAAATATTTTCAGATGCTTCCTGGGGTGGTTGGCGGCAAAGAGGGCTCTTCGGAGCTAAACATTAGAGGTGGCAGCTCTGACCAAACTCTAATCGTGCTTGATGACGTGCCAATCTACAACCAAAATCACGCAATGGGTTTTGTGTCGATTTTCAATGGCGACGCGCTCTCTAAGGCTGATCTCTACAAAGGCTCAATACCTGCCTCTATGGGCGGTAGATTGTCAGGGATTGCAGCAATGACCACAAAAGAGGGAAATAAAGATGACCATAAACAGGTGCTAACCATTGGGACGCTTTCAGCCTCGTTCTTGGGTGAGGGTCCGATACAAAAAGGTAAATCATCGTACCTTGTTTCAGCTCGATATTTTACACCGCATCTGCTACTTAGCACCGCCTACACTTTTATCAAACCATCGCCTCGAATAAACTATCTCTTTGCCGACCTAACAAGCAAACTAACATTTCAATTAGGAAAACAAAACACGCTCTCTTGGAACGTTTATGGAGGATACGATGCTTTTGTGCTTAATATGCAAGAAGAAGGTGCTGTCAATAACAATCTATTCTCCTACGAATCTGAAGCTGGTTACTACTGGACTACGCTCGCTTCGTCGCTCAAACTTGCAACGCAATTCAGTAGTGGAACTTTCCTAAACTCGATGATTTATTACACCTCTATCAATAATCGAATGAGCGGAAAATACTCGTCAGAGCCAAACTCAATCCTTATGGAGAATAATTTACGTTCGGCAATTAATGAGATAGGGTTCAAGGTTTCTGCATCGTCACAGTTGGCACAACATTCGATTAATTATGGCATAAATGGTGCATATCAGTTTTTTAGACCCAAAGAACAAACATATATCTCAAATAATGAGAACTTTATAGTCGCAAATGGCAATCAAAACCTCTTGACCACTACCGTTTTTTTTGATGGTAACCTAAAATTTGGTAAATTTGACGTACATTTGGGCGTTAGAGCACCGCTTTACTATAATGGACATAACACAATAGTTGACGTCGAACCTCGTGTTGGAGCATCGTTCCAGATGACACAAAAAAGCTCAATCTATGCAAGTTTTGACCGCACAACACAACCGCTGTTTTCGCTAAATCGCTTGTACGGTGGGCAGCCCATCGATTTTTGGATGCCATTCCAACAAAAAGCTATCGAAAGCGCGAATCAGGTATCTGCTGGGTGGAAATACAGACCAATGAACAGACTGTTCTTCTCGGTTGAAGGGTTCTATAAAGATATGAACAACCTATATTTTGTATCGAACGAAGATATGATGTTAGCAGGAGAGGGAGGTTATGAACTGGGTAGCGGTAGAGCTTTTGGAGCTGAACTAGTAGGACAATACACAGCTCCTAAAACAACAATTATGCTCTCGTATGCATATACCAACTCGACTAGAAAAGTCGGCAACCGACAATTTGACTTTGTGTATGACACACCACATAACCTAAACGTTTACTTTAAACAGTTGACGTTGAAAAGAGGAGATAGAAGTCACTACTTTTCGGCAAACCTAAGTTTTAGAAGCGGTATGCCATATATTATTACTAATGAAGTCTATCCGTCGTGGGATATTGAGAACAATGGCTCGACAGCAATTCCAGACAATCCGCTTTATGCAAATGTAAGGTTGAAAAACTATTTCCGACTAGACCTAAATTATAGTATGGAGAAAAAACTGAAAAAAGGTAAACGAGTATGGCAAGTTTCGATACTCAATGCCACAAATCACTTTAACCCCTATATGGTTGTAAATAAGGGTACGCAAATTGATGCTGTGTCGTTAATACCACTTTTGCCATCATTCTCCTACAAACGATACTTTTAAGAATTATTGACAAAAAAATAGAGCAATGAAAAAAACGATTTACAATATTTCGAGATATCTGCTTGGCGCACTGTTCCTATTTTCGGGATTCGCCAAGAGCGTCAACCCATTCGGACTATCTATCCAATTTGGGGACTACTTTGCTGCTATGTCGCTCGATTTTCTGATACCCTACTCTCAATACTTCGCCGTTGCTCTACCTGTGGCAGAGATGCTACTAGGAGCAATGCTCATCTTGGGGCTCTATCGCTACTTTACTGCCTGGGCGGTGTCGCTCTTTATGACCTTTTTCACACTGTTAACCCTCTGGATAGCACTCTATAACCCTGTCAAAGATTGCGGCTGTTTTGGCGATTTGATTATACTCTCAAACTGGGCAACGTTCTTCAAAAACGTAGCCTTCTTGATTCCAACTTTAATCATCTTTAACGGCAGAAATGAGAAACAAGAACGTAGAAACTGGAGAGTAGTAACAGTCCTAGCCCTGCTATTTGCCGTACTGCCTGTTTATACCTTCTCCTCACTCCCAATTATTGATGCTACGCCATATAAAATCGGAACCAACATTTGGAAGGCTCTCAATGACGGAGAGGCCGACCAAACCGATATTACACTCATCTATCGCGATAAATCAACAGGAAAAGAGCGTGAATTCTCGGTTGCCGACCCCGAGTGGCAAGATATGACTCGCTGGGAGTATGTTGACACCAAAACCAAGACTATCAAAAAGGGTAATGAGGCAACAATTGCTTACCTACCAATGATTGATGCAACGGGTGCTGACAAAGCTGAAGAGGTACTTACATTTGACGGAAGAACTACTCTAATTGTAGCATCGAACCCTCAACAAATGATGACGCAACTTGCCAATGTTGTGGCGGAGGCGAAATTAAACGGCGCTGAACATATTGTAATGCTTCACTCTGCACTAGGTACTGTGGAGATAACTGGCATTGATGTCTATTCGACAGACCAAACCACCCTACGCACAATAATTCAAAATCCCAGAGGTGGGGTGATTGTTTTGGAAGATGGTATTATAATAGAGAAGAGGGCATTTTAGCCCTCTTTTTTTTGCAGAATTAGAAATCAATATACGCCTAACATCATCTATATCTAGGCGATAATCTAATTCCATTATACTATTTTTGAATTTAAAAAATTGATTGCTTCACTTCGATTCCATAGCACAAACCTATGTTTAGCCCCATTACGAAGAGTCACCAACATTCCATTTGGAACAATTCCAGTTCTAACCTTCTCGACTAAAACAATATCAGAGTAGTATATAGTCGTTTCGCCAGTTTGAATATTAAATGAGTGTGATTTGAATATCAATCTATTATCGTAAAAATAGATCTTGCCTCCAACAGCCTCAATACCCCTAAAAAGATTTGCCGCTTTAGCGAAAAGTTCCCTATCCGAATTAGAATTAACGTCCAGAACAGACTGTTTGTTACTGTCCTTTCCTTGTAAATTTGCGCCGCATTCTTTACAGTAATTAGAGTCATTTGGATTTTCAACTCCGCACATATTACAATACATTGTTGGTTATATTTTAAAGTGTTATTAATAATTATTTTAGTTATCAAGCTATCACGCAACGCGTTAAAAGTGATATGTCCTCAAAAAACCTCTCTACACTATGTTCTCACTTGAAACAACTCACTATCTGTTGTACTCTGACGAGAGCCACTCAAAACGCTTGTCTAAAAAATCGTACATATACCCTACCTCCTCTTCTAAGGTATTGAATACTCTGTAATTTGGCCACACATAAACCCCAAGAGTTTGCCAAACTGCATTATCGGCAGCTTTAGCTCTCTCAATTGAAGCGTAAACACTATTGGTGTGGGCAACTACTGAACTATATCTCGATTTGATATTGTTGTAACGCTCTTTTAATCGGCTCACAAAGTTAGAATCTTCAAACAATCTTTTAAACCAAACTGCCTGTTTGACTCTGTAACCATCAGTTTTAAAGCAGTCGTAATAGTCACAATTACCGCTACTTAGGTCAAAATCCCAAACTGGACCCATACTAAGTTTGCCTCCAGGTGTGATGTTCATATAGCAACTAGAGTAGAACGAAGCATCAACATTTTTGGTGATTTCGTTGATTAGATACCAGTCTATAAAGGTATCAACATTCATATATTTAGCATAACCTAAACCGGGGTCAGCAAAGTTGTCACTAAAAAGCGCACTCTCAAGCTCGTCAATATAATCACGAATCCAATTATACTCCTTGCTGTCAAACTCAACATCATCTGAATCTTTAATACATATGTAAGTGCCTGTCTTTTGAGTCTTAAAGTAAACATCACCCTGATCAATTCTATCGAGCTGGTCAATCTCAAGCAGATAGCCTGTTTTGCCAACATTAACACGATTGGCATCGATTTTCTGCTGTTCGGTCAATTGATAAACGCCATAATATTTTCCATTTATATATAAGTCTAAATGTTCAGAACGTCCTGTGTATGGCAGATCGGTGTTCCGAGCGAGTTCAAAAGCAAGTTCGGTACGAAGCGACGTTTTGTCGGAATAGTTGGCAAGTAATACCCAATCTTTATGCGAAGGAAAACCAGCTAACTTTTGTTTAGAGTCAAACTTAATTCGATAGGGCTTTTTGTTCATTCCCCATGTCGAATTACCCCTGCCTTTGATGCCAAGTGTTGTCTCGTCGAGCGAAGGAACAATATTGTTACCGTCAAGACTAAGAGTAGCCTTCACATAATAATCCTTTGATACTATCGGAGCACTATCCTCTGTTTCGATAAAGAGCATAGGTATGCCATTGTCGGCGTTAACATTTACATTGTACTCTGTACGCTCACCTTTATTGTTTTCAACAATATAGGTAACTGTTTTGCTAAAATCAATCTTATCGCCCTCTTTGCTAGCATTTTTGACAGTTAGGCTCTTGCCCGTAAAGTCAATAGTAGGCTCCAAAAACTTTGAATCAACTATATTGGGTATGAAAAGATTAATCGAACGGTCGCTGTTAATTCTCCCCTCAATGTCGTTGCTAATGAGCGAAGGGTTGTTTTGTGCTAACAAAGTAAAAGCATTAATTTTAGGGGTAACGTCTGGTTTGGAGTATTGCGTGATATAGATATATTTAAAAACATTGGAGTTGCCAACCGCCGATAGACGAATAGTTGCCTCTCGCGAGTTAATGTAGTCTTCGTTTTGATTAACACGAAGTTGAATCTCGCCCTGCGAAGCGTTGTTTTCGAGCGAAATCCAAGATTTGCTAGAATCAAAATTTATCTCTACAGGGTAGTTGCTTTGGTATTTAACCGCTACCAATCCTCCGTTTGCATCAACTGTAAATTTATTAAATGTGATATCAATTATAGGTAATGGCGCCTCCTCTTTTTTGCACGAAACAAGAAAAATTAATAGACAGGTCAACGCAAAAAATAGTTTTTTCATTATATAGAGCTTTAGGTTTTAGTTCTTAGAAAAGATGATAGTAAAGTTAGATAAATAAATCTAGGTTGACAAATTTAGTCTTAATATTTTGTAATAATTTTAATTTTAGACGCAAAAACAGAGTCGATATTTGGGAATTTCGAGATAAAATGTATAACTTTGTGTCGATTTATATAGCTTAACAGATGATAAGTGCTTGATATTGAGGTCATTTACTTATTTTGACCACTATTATCATCTTTTGCTAAAATTGAATCGAAAATTGGTTTTATAAAAAAATAATATGAAAAGAGTTCTTCTTTCAACAAGTGGTGGTGACTGCCCAGGTCTAAACGCAGTTATCCGTGGTGTTGTAAAACGTGCCGCTCAAGAGGGCGACTGGGAGGTATTAGGTTCAATCCAAGCCTACAATGGTATTCTTTGGGAGCCTACTGAAATTAAAGTGTTAGACGAGGCTGCCGTTGCTGGTATTCACTATCGTGGCGGTACAATTATCGAAACTACTAACAAGGGAGGTCCTTTTGCTTGGCCTATCTTCAACAAACACACTGGCGAGTGGGAGTATGTTGACCGTTCGGACGAGATGATTCGCAAACTCCAACTTATGGGTGTTGATGCTGTTATCTCAATCGGTGGTGACGGTTCGCAACGACTTAGCCAACAACTTTTCGAGAAAGGTTTAGATATTATCGGGGTACCGAAAACTATCGACAACGACCTGTCGGCAACTGACTTTACTTTCGGTTTCCAAACAGCTGTTCAAATCGCAACTGACGCTGTAGATAAACTTGTTACAACTGCTGCTTCGCACAACCGTACATTTATCTTAGAGGTTATGGGTCGCGATACTGGTTGGATTGCACTTCACGCTGCAATTGCTGGCGGCGCTGACGTTTGTTTGATTCCTGAAATTCCTTACGATATCGACAAAGTTGTTGAAAAACTTAAAACTCGTTACAAACGTGGCAACCGTGGCTCTGCAATTATTGTTGTTGCAGAAGGAGCAAAACCAGTTGATGGCTCTGTTCACTTCGAAGCAGCTACTGAAGTTGGGTACGAAAACAAACGCCTAGGTGGTGTTGCTTACGAACTATCGCAACAAATCAAAGCTGCTGGTTTCGAACCAGACCTTCGCGAAACTGTACTTGGTCACATTCAACGTGGTGGTGTACCTATCGCTTACGACCGTGTATTGGCAACTCAATTTGGCGTTAAAGCGTTTGAATACGTACTTGAAGGCAAATTTGGTCATATGGTATCGTACCGTCACCCAGATATCGTGGCTGTACCTTTGACTGAAGCTGTTGGCAAAATGAACTTTGTGGGCGAGGATAGCGATATTATGCTTACTGCTCGTGGAACAGGCATTAGCTTTGGCGACTAATATTTGCTTGTAGAACTTTTCTACAAAGAGTCTATTTTAAAAGAGTCAATAAAAACTGCAAAAGTGTGGTTTTATTGACTCTTTTTAGTTATATTTGCTGCTAATATTTAAGTAAAATGCATTGATATGAAGAATTTTAGAGTTTTAATGCTACTTGCAGTCGCTCTGTTTTCTGCTTCCAAGTCAATGGCGCAGGATTTCGAGGAAATTACTATCGGAGATTTTAATGCCATTGATACTCGTGGAAATGTCCACCTTATTAT
>CAMTOL010000051.1 GCA_947074135.1 uncultured Rikenellaceae bacterium | reverse complement strand
TGAGCGAACATTCACTCAACGCCTTAAATTTAGCTAAAAATCGCTATTTTGAGGCACTTTAGATTAAAATTAAAGGAATTTATCTAAAACAGCATTAAACCTTAAAATTCAACCGTTTTTTAGCCTACCTGCATTAATCTTTTAGCTTAGCTTTCAAGAACTCACGGTTCAAACGAGCAATGTGAGCAACCGAAACGCCCTTAGGACACTCTGCCTCACAAGCACGTGTGTTAGTACAACCACCAAATCCAAGCTCATCCATCTTAGCAACCATAGCCTTTGCTCTGCGTGCACCCTCAACTTTACCTTGAGGAAGAAGTGCCAAGCTCGAAACACGAGCAGCTACGAACAACATAGCCGAACCATTCTTACAAGTAGCCACACAAGCGCCACAACCAATACAAGAAGCAGCATCCATACTCTCGTCCGCTTTGTGCTTTTCGATTGGAATTGCGTTTGCATCAGGAACACCACCTGTGTTAACAGAAACATAACCGCCTGCTTGAAGAATCATATCAAAGGCTTTACGCTCAACAACTAAGTCTTTAATCACAGGGAAAGCTGCCGAACGCCAAGGCTCGATAGTGATAGTTTGTCCATCTTTGAACTTACGCATATGGAGCTGACAAGTTGTGATATCGTCATCAGGACCGTGCGCACGACCATCAATATAAAGAGAACACATACCACAAATACCTTCACGACAATCGTGGTCAAATGCTATTGGCTCCTCTCCTTTATGAATAAGGTCGTTATTTAGAATATCAATCATTTCAAGGAAAGAAGTATCCGCCGATACACCTTTTACCTCATAATTTTTAAAAACACCTTTTGCTTTTGGCGACTCTTGACGCCATATCTTTAATTTAAAATCCATTTTCTATTAGTGATTGGTGATCTGTGATCACAATGAATTACTCTTTATAATTTCGTTGTGCTAGTTTAATATTTTCGAACTCTAGCGGCTCTTTGTGAAGCACTGGAGCTTTATCCTCTCCTTGCCACTCCCAAACAGCAACATAAACAAAGTGTTCGTCGTCACGCAATGCTTCACCCTCTGGAGTTTGGTACTCTTCACGGAAGTGACCACCGCAACTTTCGTTACGATTTAGCGCATCACGAGCCATCAACTCGCCCATTTCAAAAAAGTCAGCAACACGAAGTGCTTTTTCGATTTCAACGTTAAAGTCACCAGCCTTACCTGGCACAAAAACATCTTTCCAGAACTCAGCTTTAAGCTTAGGAATCAAATCAATTGCCTTCTCCAATCCCTCTTTAGTACGACCCATACCAACGCAATCCCACATAATAAGACCAAGAGCTTTGTGGAAATCATCAACCGAACGTTTACCTTTAATAGAGAATAGTTTATCGATTTTAGTTTTAATTACCTTTTCAGCCTCATCAAATGCAGGGTTTTTAGTATCAACCTTAGGCGATTGAATTTCGTGGCTTAGGTAGTCACCAATTGTGTAAGGAAGCACAAAATAGCCGTCAGCCAAACCTTGCATCAGAGCCGAAGCACCAAGTCGGTTAGCACCGTGGTCAGAGAAGTTAGCCTCACCAATAGCATACAGACCTGGAATTGTAGTTTCGAGGTTATAGTCCACCCAGATACCACCCATAGTGTAGTGGATAGCTGGATAAATCATCATTGGCTCTTCGTAAGGGTTAACATCTACAATTTTCTCGTACATTTGGAACAAGTTGCCATAACGAGCAGTAATCACATCTTTACCAAGACGGTTAATTGCAGTCGAGAAGTCAAGATATACAGCCAAACCAGTGTTGTTAACACCGTAACCAGCATCACAACGCTCCTTAGCAGCACGTGAAGCAACATCACGAGGAACTAGGTTACCAAAAGCAGGGTAGCGACGCTCCAAGTAGTAGTCACGATCCTCTTCTGGAATTGCAGATGCTTTTTTAGTACCTTTGCGGATAGCTTCAACATCCTCCATTTTCTTAGGAACCCATATACGACCATCGTTACGAAGTGACTCTGACATAAGAGTCAATTTAGATTGTTGGTCACCGTGAACTGGGATACAAGTTGGGTGAATTTGAGTAAAACAAGGGTTAGCAAAACCAGCACCTTTCTTGTAACACTGCCAAGCTGCCGAACCATTACAGTTCATAGCGTTTGACGATAGGAAGAATACGTTACCGTAACCACCAGTAGCAATCACAACAGCGTGTGCGCCAAAACGTTTCAATTCGCCTGTAACCAAGTCACGAGCAATAATACCACGAGCCTTTCCATCTATCATCACAAGGTCAAGCATCTCGTGACGAGTATAGCTCTCGACTTGTTTGTTGTGGATAGAGCGGTTCAACGCAGCATAAGCACCCAACAAAAGTTGTTGTCCGGTTTGACCACGAGCATAGAATGTACGGCTCACTTGTGAACCACCAAACGAACGGTTATCGAGTAGTCCGCCGTAATCGCGAGCAAAAGGTACACCTTGAGCAACACATTGGTCGATAATCAAGTTCGAAACCTCAGCCAAACGATAAACGTTAGCCTCACGAGCACGATAGTCACCACCTTTGATAGTATCATAGAAAAGACGATAAATCGAGTCATTATCATTTTGGTAGTTTTTAGCAGCATTAATACCACCTTGTGCAGCGATTGAGTGCGCACGACGTGGCGAGTCAGAGATTGTAAAAATCTTCACATTATAGCCTAGTTCACCTAGAGATGCAGCTGCCGACGCACCACCAAGACCAGTACCAACAACGATAACATCGAGTTTGCGTTTGTTGGCTGGAGAAACTACTTTAATATCAGCTTTATGACGACTCCACTTCTCGGCAATAGGCCCAGCAGGGATTTTTGATTCTAATTTCATTATATTGAATTAAAAATTATAAATTAAAAAATAAAAATTAGCACCCGCAGATTGAGCGGAGATAGAAAACTACTACTACAGCAAGGAACATCAACACTATAATTGTCGAAAGTGCAACACCTGCTTTTTGTAGGCGTGGCAACCAAGTTTGGTTATTCCAACCCACAGTTTGAAGTGCACTCCAAAAGCCGTGATTTAGGTGGAACCATAAAGCTACCAACCAAACAACATAAGCAAGAGCGTACCAAACATTGCTGAAGTAGTACTGAATCAAAGCAGTACCATCAGTAGGACTGATAGTCAAACCGCCAACCACTACTTCGTGATGACCCATAAGTTCAACCAACATCATTTTTGCCCAAAACTGCCATAAGTGAAGACCAATAAAACCAACAACAATGATACCTAGAACAAGCATATTTTTACTTGCCCAACTCACCTTCTTAGGACGAGTTACTGTTGCATAACGTTGATTACCACGAGCCTTAAGGTTGCCTAAAGTGACAACGAACGACATAAGAATGTGAATCAAGAAACCAACAGCCAAAACAGCCGTAGCTCCAACTGCATACCAGTTAGCACCCAAAAATCCACAAATAGCGTTGTATGCATCTCCAGAGAAGACAGCGACAACATTCATTACGGCGTGAAAAAGCAGGAACAAGATAAGGCAGATGCCCGTAACACTCATTACCAACTTCTTGCCAATAGAAGAGGAGAATAGATTTCCCATAAAATATAAAGTTTAATTGTTAAAAATAGTTCGCTAATTCAGAGTGGTGTTTGTTATTTTTATAACAATAAAAGAGAACAACTCCCCAGAATAATGTACAAAGGTAAAAATAATTTTGTTTAGAACAAGCATTAAAATCAATTGACAATGGACAATTCACCTGATCACTGGACCAATGAATCGCCAAATCAGATAATTACTTAGAAATAACTTTAACCCTAAGCAACGATATACGTTGACGATTAGCTCTTTCTACCGTAAAGAGCAGGTTACCAATAGTTACAGATTGACCAGCTTGTGGAATTTCGCCAACCTCATATAAAAAATATCCAGCTAACGTGTCATACTCTTCGCTCTCAGGCAGTGACAATAAAAATTGCTCATTAACCTGTTCAATTTCAGCTCGAGCCGAGAAAATATACTCACCCTCACCTACTACCTTACCTAACAAATAATCATCATCGTGTTCGTCATCAATCTCGCCAAAAATCTCTTCCAGAATATCCTCAGTTGTAATCATTCCAGCAGTTGTACCAAACTCATCTATAACAATAGCAAGTGACTTATGAGTTCGAATAAACTCCTCAAGCAAAAGCCTAGCAGAGCCACTTGCAGGTATAAAAATAGGCTCTCTGAGTATCTCCTCCACAGAAGAGGGCGAATTAAATAGATCTCTCGATGAGGCATATCCGATTATATTGTCAATTGAGTCACGATAGATAGGGATACGAGAGAATTTAGAGTAAATAAACAACTTTTTAAGCTCGTCTAAGGAGTCTTCAACATCGAAAGACTCAATCTCAACACGAGGTATCATACATTGACGAACCTTAATTTGTGAGAAATCGAGAGCATTATGAAAGAGACGCATCTCATTTTCTGTAGGCGCGTCAGAGGCTATCTCATCTTCTACAATAGCTTGAAGATCAACCTTATCAAAATGCTGTTTCTGGTCATCTCGCTTAAATCTAAATCCAAAAATCCAAAGAAAACCTAAAGAAATATAGGTACAAATCTTAGAAATAGGATAGAAAATTATAAAAAAGAAAAGAGCAGGAAATATAAAAATTCTAAGATAAAAATTTGGCGAACTTTGAACAATAACCTTTGGCACAAACTCAGCAGTAACAAGCACTATAATGGTCGAAACAAGGGTTTCGAGAAGCATGCTATTTCCAGTAAAAGGAGCTAATAAATTGCTCATATAGAGCGAAAAAATAACAAGCGCTAGGTTATTACCAACTAAAATAGTTGACAAAAAATCGGCAGGATAATTTTTAAGCAACGACGTGGCTATACTAAAAAAACCATTACGTTGTGTATCGATGGTGAGAAGCAACTTATTAGAGGCTGTAAAAGCAATTTCGAGCCCCGAAAAAAAGGCCGACATTACAAGCGAAACAATCGCCACTACTATTAACGAAACATCCATTTGTGATGTGTATTAAAAACTCTAATCATGAAGACTAAAAAATATTGAAAATCAATTTATTAAAAGCAATATCTTAGTCAACTGGTTTAACATCTCCAGAGAGAGTACTTGCCTTAACTTGCTCTTTTGTTGCAGGTTTTGGAGCTGGAATCGGTTGCGGTTGAGGAGCAAAACTATCATCAACAATGGACCTATTTTGCGTTGAGTCAACAACTTTCGCACCACTATCAACACTAATGGTATCGACACTAGAGGTTGTATCCTGCTTAAACTCTTTTATACCTCGTGAATTTCTAAATGTGTATCTATTAAAACCACCGTCCGACTCAAATCCAGTACCAATATGCGAATCTCTGCCATCTTTGACTCTAACCATCTTATCAGAGTAAATTTTATCCTCTTTTTCGTTCCAAAAAAGCTGCTCTGTATAGAGAGTTTTATCTCCTGAGTAGTTATGTGCCACAACATTGCCTCGAGCCTCCCAAACCTGTTTATTTTCGTAATAGTGAGCGTAATCTGCAATTAAGTCACTCTCGACTACAAATGTGGTATCATTAAAAGTTTCTACTTTAATTCCTTTAGTAAATTCAGTAAATGGCTCATCAGCTAGTTCATAACGCTCCATAAGTGGGGTCTGCATTCTATAAGTACGATTTCCGTTTTTACTTTCAATACTAGTTAGATTATAGGAGATTTGAGTTGGTTCACTATTAGGGTCTTTAATACGAGGTTCTGCCTCACTATTAGCGCAACCAACAAATAGAGCTACACAAAAGAGCATAGAGAGAGCCGTAAATGACTCTCTCCATACACATATATTAATTATATTTTTCACTTCAAAGTAATCTTCGAGATGCTAAGTAGCGTGCCATATTGCCTTATCATTGATAACTCAAATAACAAACTGAGAATAGCATCACAGCTGGTGAGATATTATCTCTCTCTAACTGTTGTAGCACCACTTACCCAACCGCACGAAACAGTATATCTATCACCAGGAGATAAACCACGCATAAACGTATCTTCAACTTTAGGGAACTGAGCAGAGTAAGATGAAATCATTGAGTTGATATTAGAAACTTGCGCATCATCACCAGATAATCTGTTACGAGCTTGAACATAAGTATCAACAATCAACCAATATGCAGCTTTTTGATTAAAGTCAGAACAACCACGAATACCACCAGCGTACGCACCAGCCAAGAATAAGTAACCATAACCGTTATCAGGATCAATAGCAATAATTTGACGAGCATAATCAGCAGCTTCGCGGAATTTATTTGCATTAATAGTTGCACTAGCTGAACGAATCAAAAGGTTAGTTTTTTTAGCAATATCAGTTTCACCAGCAATTGCAGTGTTAAAGTATGATAGGGCTTTATCAAACTCTTGTTTTTCTTCATAAATAGCACCCAACATAGCAGCCAATTCAGGAGTAGGTTCGATGTTATAGAATTTTTCAGTGAGTGAGAGTTGGAAATCAGAGCTACATTTGCTACGAGAGTACATAGCTAAAATCTTTTTAACCAAATCAGCATCATCTGGATTAGCTTCGTATTTAGGTTTAAAGATAGTTTCAATCACCTCACAAGAAGCAGCACCACTACTAGCAAATAGGTTTTCAATAACAACCATAGCCTCTTTATCTTCTTCAGTTACAGATACATTACCCAACATATCCATAATCAACTCATAGTCAACAATATACTCTTCAGGACCGACTGTACCCATTTTAAACTCTTCGGTTAGAGCATTAAAGAAGACAATACACATCTCAGGGTCAATTAGATCTTTATTAGTATTGATAGCATTACGGAAATAATCAAAAGCTTTCTCATAATTCTCTTTATTATATTCGTAATAAGTTAGAGCTTTACGAGAAATATCTTTTTGAATTCCGTAATCTTTGTGAGTAGGGAAAAACTCCATACGTTTATCAAACATATACATCATTGAATCAAGATATAATAGCTTCTCCGCTTTAGATTGAGCACGATTAAGTTTAGTTCTATACATCTCCATACCACGAATATATGTATTTAGAGATGCTTTAGGACAACGTTCAATAATCTGATTCAACATAACCAAAGCTTCATCAAAAGCTTTTGTTTTGTAAGCATCGCCAAAGTAGTTAACTAAAAGAGCATTAGCTTTTCTTTCTTCAAGTGTTTCACCATAGGTTGCATATCTAGGGTCACTTAAATCTTGCGCAATTGCGCTAACTGAAACTGTTGCAAAGGTTGCAAACAGTAAAATTAATTTTTTCATTGCTATTATAAAGAGTGTTAAAAGTAAATACTAATTATATTAATGATAACCAATTATACTTTTTAGATTTACCAATCATAAAAAAGTTTAATTAAATCTTCTTTTTACAAACCACAGATCATCTCCTCCAAAGAGAGTTACACCAATAAATACTTTAAAGAAATTCTCTCTAATTACCGCTTTTTGAGAACCACGTTGACCATACTCAAGAGCTAAATTAAAAGCTGAGAAATTTCTCATTTTCAGTGGTATATCAAAACCAAGATTCACCGCCCACTCGTCAAATGGTTGTCCATTTCTCATAATATATGAGTTTGCGTATCTTCCACCCATTTTATACGTAATTCTTGAGAAAAACGAACGAATACTATATCTGTCTGGGGTATATTGGGCACCTAATCTATAATCATTTACTAAGCATAACGAAATATCAGGAGTTCTAGTATCAAAAGCACCTCTCCAATCTTGGCGGCTATAATCGAATCCCACTCCAAATTTATTATTTTTGTAATATACACCAACTGCAATTTTTTCGGGAATTGTTGAATCAAATCTCACATTCGAGTTAACAACGGTGTCAACAAGAGAAGATGATTGGGTATAAGTAAACAACCTTTTATTAAAATCACCATTAGACTTAGGAGCATAGGTAGCACCAAAAGTCAACAAATCGTCATCACCAATTCTTAATTCATATTGAGCACCAAAGGTAAATCTTAGTTTATCGATAGTAAAGGATTCGGTTGTATAGACACCTCTGTACGAATCATTATTAATAAGAGAAAAAATCTCTGTGTCCCAACTTCTATCAATAGAACCAAACAGGTAGTGCATAGATACACCTACACTAAATCCGGCAACAACTTTAGCACCAAGTGTAGCAGTAAGTTGTGAAACTCCACCCTCACCATAGTAAGAGTAAATAGCGCGACCAATATTATTAATTATATCTTCGTTTTTGTTGATAATTAAAGTATTGTATCCGACACTACTAAAAGGAGTTAACGAAACACCAAAACCTATTCCTTTATAGAGAGGAATAGCAAAACCTAAATCATACAGATCCGCACCATTGTAGGCGGTAGATAAATTACCATCATTTTGGTAATAATTTGAGCTTGAACCAGCAAAATTAAAAATTGCTGTATTACGAGGAATAGCACTCAGCGATGCAGGATTTTGATAAGTAAACTCATAAGGCGACCTATACGCTACACCTATCCCACCCATCGCTCTTGATGCTACATTTCCGCTTGTTGACAAATCTCCAATACCATACATAGTATAGGGTGAGAAAGTTGATAATGAACTTTCTAACTGAGCATTTGATGTCAACGCAATTGCAACTAAAGCCGCACTAAATAATAATTTTTTTAACATAATCTCTCCAAACTTAATCTCTCCAAAATTACACGCAAACCTTTAATTGTTGCCTGCCAATCGACAAATATCGGTATTTTTATTAGTTTTTCAAAATAAAGTGCATCACCACCAGTAAAAAAAATGATTTTTTCTCGATTTTTTTCAATATACGATTCAATCTCACCTAAAATACCTTCTATCACACCGTTAAATATAGCTTGGAGTGTAGATGTAGCAAAATTACTCTTTATATTATCATCAATATTTTCTAAATATTTAGAAAATAATAGTTTAAAATCATCATTATCTATAAGTGGTAAGCGTTCAGTATAGTGATTTAACGCCTTAAAACGCATTGAAATTCCTGGAGATATATTACCTCCAATAAACTCTCCGTCTTTTGTAACGTAATCAATTGTCATTGCAGTACCCAAATCAAAAATAATTATATCTTTTTTGGGAAATTGCTCACTAGCAGCAACAGCTGATGCAATTCTATCGAGTCCTAGTGTTAAAGGAGTGGAATATAGATTTTTAATTGGGACTGGTGTTTTATAAGAAAACACCTCAACAAAATCAATACCTAAAGCCTCCAAATCAGATTTTAAACTATCACATTGTGTTGAAGTTGAACTAATTATAGCAGAATCAATCTTTTTATACTTTTCTGTAATACTTTTGATTTTATCAAGAGATAAAGTGTCAAAAGTTGTAAAAAAAATCAACTCTTCGCCACTAAATATAGCGATTTTACATAGCGTATTTCCTATATCGATAACTAAATACTTCAATTTATTTACTATTTTTGAGTACCTCAACATCTTTTTGAAGAGCAGCAAGTTTAGTTCTCATCGAAGGTAAATCTTTAAAAACTGCATTAGATTTATGAAAACTCATAATATCAAAGGCAGGAGATCCCATAATTGCTTTTCCTACAGTTGTAATCGACCTATTAACTCCACTTTGAGAGGCGATTTTCACTTCATCTGCTAGTGATAAATGACCAACAATACCAACTTGACCTCCAACCATTGTATTTTTACCAATTTTAGTAGAACCAGCTACACCAGATTGAGAAGCCATAACTGTATTATCACCAACAACAACATTATGAGCTATTTGAATTAAATTATCTAGTTTAACTCCTTTTTTAACTACAGTTGAACCCATAGTAGCTCTATCGATACAGGTATTTGCTCCAATTTCCACATCATCTTCGATAACAACATTACCAATTTGCGGTATTTTAGAGTAGCTACCATCTGGATTTGGAGCAAAACCAAATCCATCTGCCCCTATTACTACACCACTATGAATTATTACATTATCTCCAATAACAGTTTGCTCATAAATCTTTACACCAGAGTAAATTATAACATTTTTTCCTATTTTTGAATTATCACCTATATAGACTTGAGGATAAATTTTTGAGTTTTCACCAATTTCTACTCCTTGTTCAATAACGGTAAACTCTCCAATATATAAGTTTTCGGCAAGTTTAGCACTATTAGAGACAGAAGATTTCTCACTAATTCCACTTTTTTGTGGTTTTGTCGATACATAAAGCTCCAAGAGTTTAGCAAACGCAGCATAAGGATCTTCTACTCTGACAAGTGTAGCATCAATTTTCTGACGCGCTTCAAAACTATTTGCCACAATAACAATTGAAGCTTTGGTTTTATATATATACTCCTCATATTTAAGGTTTGAGAGAAAAGAAAGTGCACCTGTTTGTCCCTCTTCAATTTTAGCTACTGTGCTAACTGTTGTATTTTTATCTCCTTCGACAGTACCACCTAAAAAAGAGGCTATTAATTCTGCTGTAAACTCCATTATATCAATATTATGTAAAATAAAACTTAAAATATCCAACCAACATTTAGCGAAAAAACACTATTTACACCATTATTAGGTGGATTAATATGCACTGTTGAAATATCATACCTAAGTCCAACCAGAAGATGTCTAAAAAACACACATCCAACTCCAACAGGTATTGACAAGTCAAAGCTATTCAATCCTTTTTGAGGAGTTTTACCGATGAGAGCTGATGTAAGAAAATTAAAACTCACTCCTCCTTCAACATAAAAGGATTTAAATATATTAATTTTAGCAAGAACTGGTATTTTAAGATAATCCAAGTTTATTTGCGAATTTTTACTTACCTCACCATTATAGCAACCTTGGAACGAATACAAAACATTTGTTTCGAGCGCAAGTAGATTTGAAAATTGATATCCACCCATCAATCCTAAATTACCACCAACTTTCATCTTTGAATTAGTAACTTTAGTGATATCTGTAAAATTTAAACCACCTCTAACACCAAAATAGAACTCTTGAGCTGTTACAGTAGATAAAGAAAACATCACCACGACAGTAGTTAGAATTAAAATTTTTATTTTTTTCATTTTAATAAATATAAATGATTTAAAACATAGAATACGTGCAAATATAGCTATTTTTCTCGATATTGAGCTTATATGATAATTTTATATAATCTAATATCTAAGAGAAGTAGTTTACCTTTATCAACAATTATATTTTTATTATTTTATTTTTTACTTAATTAATTACTATTAATAATATATATAACAATAATAATAGGTGTT
>CAMTOL010000050.1 GCA_947074135.1 uncultured Rikenellaceae bacterium | reverse complement strand
AAAAGAAAAAAAAAGAGAAAAAACAAAGGAGAAAAGAGTAGAAGAGATAAAAAAAAAGGAGAAACAAGAGAAGAGCAATGTTAACACAAAGAGCGATGCTCTACAGAATTTAGAGTTACCACTCTTTGACAGATATTGCGATACGATTTTCTATAACACCGAGGGTCGCTATTCGGTTCACTACTCACCATCTAAAAAGCAGACTCTGTGGGTTGCCTACAAATTAACTAGCAGCGACATAGTAAAAAATTCTGGGCGTAGCGATGCTTTCAAGCAAGACCCATATCTCAAGAATAGAGGCATTGCCCAGGCCGACAATGGCGACTATGCAAAGAGCGGGTTCGATAAGGGACATTTGTTGCCATCTGCCGATAGGGTTTACTCAGAAGAGGCTAATCGCGCAACATTTCTCTTTTCTAATATTTCGCCACAATATCCGTCGCTCAACAGAAGAGTTTGGAAAAGGTAGGAGTGGCGTCTGCGTACTCAGTGTTGGTCCTATGATATACTATACATTCTCGTTGGGTCGAATCCAGAGAGCATTACTAATACGATAGGTCGCAAAATTAGCATTCCACAGCAGTTTTTTAAAACGATTTTATATCGAAGTGGAGATAGTTTCGAAGCATCAGCCTATTTGATTCCTAATCGAAAAGATGGATTGGAACGAGATTTTAGATATTATCGTCTAAGCGTTGATAGCGTAGAGGCACTCACAGGCTTCGATTTTTACCACAATCTGCCCGACGGAATTGAAAACAAGATAGAAAGAGATCTTTAGTAATTATGTGATCACTTGATCACCAAGAATAAAATAATGATTGAACAAATAATAGCCCAAAGGCTGCAAATCGCACTTCGCCAAGTGAATGGAACAGTGAAACTGCTCAACGAAGGCGCTACAATTCCTTTTATTAGCCGATACCGCAAAGAGGCAACTGGCTCGTTGGACGAAACACAAGTAACTGACATTAAAGAGCAACTCGACAAACTGACCGAACTTGTGGCTCGTAAAGAGACAGTACTCTCGACAATTGAGAGTCAAGAGAAACTAACACCAGAGCTTCGCAAACGTATCGAGGAGTGTTGGGACTCTACCGAGCTCGAAGATATTTACTTGCCATATAAACCAAAACGACGAACTCGTGCAACTATTGCTCGTGAGCGTGGGCTCGAACCGTTGGCAAACCTTGTTATGTTGCAAAGTTGCAAGGATTTGGAGCTTCAAGCGGAGAAATATATCTCGGGCGAGGTGCCGACTGCTGATGACGCAATTGCTGGAGCTCGTGACATTATTGCAGAGATTGTCAACGAAGATGAGAAGGCAAGAAATACGGTTCGTAAAATCTTTTCGAAAACAGGTGTCGTTCATACTAAGTTGGTTAAGGGCAAGGAGGAGAGCGGTGTTAAGTTTTCGGACTATTTCGATGCCACTTCGCCACTTCGCAATATATCGTCGCACCGATTTCTGGCTATGCAACGAGGTGTAGAGGAGGGAGTGCTGAAGATTGGTATTGATGTCGAAAGTGACGATATAATCGATAGACTCTGTGATATTTTCATAACTCGAAGTTCGACCACTGCTGACATAATTGATGAAGCAGTTGAGGATTCGTTCAAACGATTGATGCGCCCATCGATTGAGAGCGAAATGCTAAGTGCGGCTAAGGAGAAGGCTGATAGCGAAGCTATTGTGGTCTTTGCCGAGAATCTTCGCCAACTGTTGCTCGGCTCTCCGCTTGGACAGAAGCGAGTTATTGCCATTGACCCCGGTTTTCGCACCGGATGTAAGGTAGTTGCGCTTGACTCGCAGGGCAATTTACTCGAAAACACCACAATCTATCCCCACCCTCCGCAAAACGACCCATCAACGGCAATCAAAACACTGCAAACACTTGCGAACAAGCATAAAATCGAGGCAATTGCAATTGGTGACGGAACGGCAGGGCGTGAAACCGAAGCGTTGGTGCGCTCTTGTGGATTGAACGCTGATGTTCAGATTTTTATGGTAAGTGAAGATGGTGCTTCGGTCTATTCTGCATCGCCAGTTGCTCGTGAAGAGTTTCCTGACTATGATGTTACGGTGCGAGGAGCTGTGAGCATCGGCAGACGACTTATCGACCCTCTTTCGGAGTTGGTAAAAATCGACCCTAAATCGATTGGCGTTGGGCAGTATCAGCATAGCGTTGACCAGGGTGCGCTCAAAGGCAAGTTGACAAATGTGGTTGAGAGCTGCGTAAATAGGGTTGGCGTTAATATCAACACCGCCTCGAAACATATTTTGACCTATATCTCAGGTCTTGGTCCATCGCTCGCAACTGGAATTGTTGCTTATCGAGCTGTAAATGGCGACTTTACTGAACGAAAACAGCTACTCAAGGTACCTCGACTCGGAGCTAAGGCTTATGAACAAGCGGCAGGTTTTTTGAGGGTTGTGGGTGGCAAAAATCCGTTGGACGGTAGTGCTGTTCACCCCGAATCGTACCATATTGTAGAGCAAATGGCTAAAGATAACGGTGTATCGTTGTCCGAGTTTATTGAAAATGCAGACATTCGCAAAGTGATTGACCCTAAAAAATATGTGACCACCGAAGTTGGACTACCAACAATAAACGATATTTTCGAGGCACTCGACAAACGAGGCTTAGACCCTCGCGAACCACTCCAGAGCTTTAGCTTTGACGCCAATGTACACACAATCGGCGATCTTAGAGTTGGAATGGTGCTACCTGGAATTGTAACAAACATTACCGCTTTTGGGGCTTTTGTCGATGTTGGCATCAAACAAGATGGACTAGTGCATATATCACAACTAGCCGACAAGTTTGTAAGCTCGCCAAACGATGTTGTACACCTAGGTCAACAGGTCGAAGCAAAGGTTATTGATATTGATACAGTACGAGGTAGGGTATCGCTCTCGCTGCGCAAATAACGTTAAGCAATTATTGAGGTTTCGCTATCGAGTATCTTTTTGTACTCGATAGGGGTAACCTTAAGGAAACGTTTTGAGCAGTTATCCCAGTCCGATAGCATCTGTACTGCAAGTTTGCTAGAAGTCGCTTTTTGATGCGCCGTAATGTAGCGTTTGAGTTCGCTCTTATCCTCATCACTAAGCAGTGTAATCTCTACCAACTCCATATTACAGAAGTAGTCAAAATTGCCATCGCCATCATAGACATAAGCAATACCGCCACTCATACCAGCCGCAAAGTTACGCCCCACCGATCCCATAACAACAACTCGACCACCAGTCATATACTCGCAACAGTGGTCGCCAACACCCTCGACAACCGCCACAGCACCGCTATTACGCACTGCAAAACGCTCTCCAACCCGACCATTAATATAGAGTTCGCCCTCGGTTGCACCATAAAGCAGCGTGTTTCCAGCAATTGTATTGCTCTGAGCCTCAAACTTAGAATCACGAGGAGGATAGATAGCAATCTTACCTCCAGACAAACCTTTACCCACATAATCATTCGCCTCACCTTCGAGCCTAAGCGTAATACCTCGCGCCAGAAATGCTCCAAAGCTCTGTCCTGCCGAACCACTAAGCGATAGTGTAATCGTATCATCTTTCAAACCTTGTTCGCCATATCTCGAAGCGACAAGTCCCGAAATCATAGCCCCTACCGAGCGATCAGTACTATTAACTGTACCGCTAAGAGTTACTGGGATTGCCGATTCAATAGCCATTGAGAGTTGTTTGACAAACTCATTATCTTTAGACTTAAAGTTCTGTGATTGAGTTGAGTTTGCATTATATCGAGGCATTGAATCTACATTTGGGACATAGAGCAGTTTGTCAAGCAATATATCTTGATAGCGAGGCTCTGCAAACTTTTTAGCTTTCAGCAAATCAACACGACCAACTATCTCATCAATCGAACGACAACCCATAGTCGCCAAATACTCCCTAACTTCACGAGCTAGGAAAACAAAGTAGTTCTCCACGTGCTGTTGTTGTGCCGCAAACTTAGCTCTGTAAAGAGGGTCGCCAGTAGCAATCCCAACGGGGCATTTATTTGTATGGCAACGTCTATCCATAATACACCCCATCGCAACGAGAGCAGCCGTACCAAAAGCATACTCTTCGGCTCCTAGCAGTGCCATCATAATCACATCGAGTCCAGTCTTGAGCTGTCCATCGGCCTGAACTACAACCTTTTCGCGTAGTCCGTTGAGCAGCAACGTCTGTTGCACCTCTGCGAGTCCATACTCGACTGGCATTCCTGCATATCGAATCGAACTAATCGGGCTAGCACCCGTACCTCCTGCCGAACCGCTCACAATAATCTTATCGGCCTTAGCCTTAACAACCCCTGCACTAACTGTACCAACGCCCGAACTAGCAACCAGCTTTACACTTATCTTAGCCTTAGGATTGACGTTTCGAATATCGAAAATCAACTGTGCAAGATCTTCGATTGAGTATATATCGTGGTGTGGTGGAGGCGAAATTAGGGTAATTCCAGGCAACGAATGGCGAGTTTTTGCAACAATCTCATCGACTTTATAGCCGGGCAGCTGTCCACCCTCGCCCGGTTTTGCACCCTGAGCAGCCTTAATCTGCACTTCGTCGGCATTGACCAAGTAGTGGGCATTAACTCCAAAACGTCCCGAAGCCACCTGTTTAATTGCACTTCTCGCACTCCCTCCATCTTCATCTTTGAGATAGCGTTCAGGTTTTTCGCCACCCTCACCAGTATTACTTGATGCTCCAATATAGTTCATTGCTCGAGCCAACATTTCGTGCGCCTCACTACTAATCGACCCAAACGACATTGCACCCGCCACAAAACGACGAACAATACTCTGCTCGCTCTCAACCTGTTCAATATCAATAGCTTTGCCGTTTTTAATCTCCAATAAATCTCTGATAAAAATTGGTAACTCTTTTTTATCACAAAGCTCAGTAAAGGTTTTAAACTTCTCGTAATCGCCCTCACGAACCGCCTCTCTTAGAGCAGACGTAATTTTTGGCGACCAAGCGTGACTTTCAGCACCCTTTCGGTAGGCATAATGTCCATCGTTGGGCAACACCTCCGCATTGGTATCAAATCCGCTACGATAGTGACGAAGCGTATCCTCAACAAGTTGTTCGAGCGAAATTCCACCCAACGATGAGTTAAGCCCTGGGAAATATTCCGTTACCAACTCCTGCGACAACCCTATAACATCGAAAAGCTGCGCTCCACGATAGCTACGAATGGTCGAAATACCAAGTTTTGAGATAACCTTTTTCAACCCTTTATTAACTGCCTTAATAAAGTGGTTCTCGGCAGTATCATAATCTAACTGAACCCTCTTTTGCGCCACCAAATCATCGATTAGCGCAAAGAGCATATAGGGACACACCGCACTAGCACCAAAACCCATCAACAACGCAATATGCATCACCTCGCGAGGCTCTGCCGACTCTACTATCAATGCCGTTGCAGTACGTTTATGTTTCGAGAGCAGATATTGGTGAATTTTATTGAGCGCCAACAACGATGGAATTGGAGCAAAACGCTCGTCAACACCTCTATCGCTAAGTATTATATAATTACAACCACTATCAATTGCTTGTTCAGCCTCAACACAGAGTTTTTCTAGTTGACTCTCTAACGCTCTAGTCCCACCCTTGGCTTCGAACAACATACTTAGACGAATAGTACGAAAACCCTTATAATCAATATGTTCAAGTATATCAAGCTCACGATTAGTAATAATTGGATATGCAACACGAACCACTTTGCAGTGCTCCTCAGATGGCGAAATCAGGTCGCTCGACGATGCCCCAATATGTAGCGACAACGACATCATTATATCCTCACGAATCGAGTCAATAGGCGGATTAGTAACTTGAGCAAATCGCTGACGGAAGTAGTTAAATAGCCGTTGCGGAGCGAGCGAAAGGAATGG
Organism: uncultured Rikenellaceae bacterium; assembly: GCA_947074135.1. Lineage (GTDB taxonomy): Bacteria > Bacteroidota > Bacteroidia > Bacteroidales > Rikenellaceae > Mucinivorans. The sequence goes on along the minus strand of CAMTOL010000050.1, from coordinate 5,556 downwards.
TAGCGGAGCATCATCTCCCATCGACCCCACAGCCTCATTACTGCTCTCAACCATCGGCAAAACTACCCTATCAATATCTTCGGAGCTATACCCAAATACCTTGAGCAACTGTTCGTAGTTCTCAACCTTGTGCGAAACCTTGCGACCCGAACGCACCCCACTCAATGAAACTCTATTCTTCTCTAACCAACCTTTATAATCATACTCAGACGCCAACTCCTCCTTAACCTCATCATCATAACTCACCTTGCCTGTAAGAGTATCTACCACAATAATCTTACCAGGAAGGAAACGTCCCTTTTCGACAATCCTTTGGGCAGGTACCTCCAGCACTCCCGCTTCGGAAGCAACAACCATCATACCATCGTCTGTAATAAGATAACGAGCAGGACGAAGCCCATTTCTATCCAACATTCCACCCACATATCGTCCGTCGGAAAACAACAACGCCGCCGGTCCGTCCCAAGGGTGCATATAGATACTGTGATAGTCGTAGAAGCCTCTCAACTGCGGAGATATTGGGTTTTTGTCATTAAAACTCTCGGGCAATAGCATCGCCATTGCACGAGGCAACGACATACCGCTCTGCACAAAAAACTCCAACGCATTGTCAAGCGACGAACTATCGCTAACCTCACGCTGCAACACTTCAACAAACTCATCGCCAAACTGCTGCTTGATAAGCTCTGGAGATAGAGCATCCATCCAAATTCGATTACCCACAATAGTATTAATCTCGCCATTGTGACCAATCATACGAAAAGGCTGTGCCAAATCCCAACGAGGGAAAGTGTTAGTCGAAAAACGAGAGTGCACAAGTGCAATTGCAGAGGTGTAATAAGGATTATTCAAATCGGTATAATAATCGCCTAGTTGCGCCGAAGTCAACATTCCCTTATATACTATTCTCTTCGACGAAAGACTCACTATATAGAGCGGACGCAGCGAGTCAAAATTTCGCTCAACCTCACGCTCAATTCTCTTGCGCAAAACATAAAGTTTGCGCTCAAGGCTATCTCCACTATCGCCAACAACAAATATCTGAATAATGCGCGGCTCTGTTTTTCGAGCGTCATCGCCAATAACTGAGTTATCTACTGGCACCTCACGAATATGCATCAACTCCAAACCTTCGCTCTTAATAACACCCAACATCAACTCCATACACCTCTCATACAACGCCTCATCTTTAGGCATAAAGACCAAACCAGTGCCATATTTGCCACGTTCAGGCACAGGAATCCCATTTAAGAGTATAAATTCGTGCGCAATTTGGGTCATTATCCCAGCTCCGTCACCACTTTTACTATCAGCACCCTCCGCACCTCTATGACTCATATTCTCAAGCACACGCAATCCATTCTCAACAATCTTATGACTCTTATCCCCATCAATACTAACCACAAAACCAACTCCACACGAGTCGTGCTCAAAGCTTGGATTATATAGTCCTTGATTGAGTGGCGTTAGGTCAAAATGAGCTTTAACGTTAGCTTTCATAAACAATAGAATTGAAGGGTTTAAATAAGAAAGATAGTAAAATCAGAGAAATGTATTCTCAAAAATTTTACTATATTTTGCAAATATATGAAATTTTTTCTGTAAATCGCAGTCCCTACACCATTTTTAACAACTATCAACTCTAAATAATAACAATATTTACAAAAAAAAGGTTTGCCTAAAACATTAATTAAGCAAACCTCTAGTATTATATACAACTAACTATTACAACAACAAGTTACTCTGCCAACGGAAGGGTAAACGTAAACTTCGCACCCTCGCCATAAACCGACTCAAAAGTTATTGTGCCTCCATTTTTCTCTACAAAATACTTACACAAAACCAAACCAACACCCGAACCCTTCTCATCCTTTGTCCCCAACGATGTATGGCTTATCTGACTGTCGAGTATCTTCTCTTTATGCTCATCTTTAACTCCAACCCCGTAATCTCGAACAGAAATATATGCAAAATCTTCATCATACTCAACCGTCACGTCAATAGAAGCATTGTTGCTGCTGAACTTTATGGCATTATTAATCAAGTTTCGCATAATAGTATGCGCCATATCATAATCGGCATAAACCATCTTCTTGTCAGGCGATTGATTAAAATTGATTGAGATATTTTTCTGACGACAGGTAGGCTCAAAAAGCACTATATTCCCATCTACAATATCTTCAATCGAGAATTTTTTAGAAGCAACCACCAAATTACCAATCTGCGATTTTGTCCACTTCAACAGGTTATCAAGTAGCGCAAAAACCTCTTCAATCGAACTATTCGCCATCTCCAAGTACTCCATCATTATCTGGTTAGAGCCTGCATTAACCGACTTATCGAGCATCATCGTAAAGAGCATTTTAATTGTCCCAATAGGATCCCTTAAGTCGTGAGCAACAACCGAATAAAGTCTATCACGCCAATCAATATTTCGTTGCAACTCTTCTGTTTGCTCCAAAATCTTCTTTCGCGAATTCACAATTGAGATATGATGACGAACACGAGCCACTATCTCAGCAGCAATAACAGGCTTTGTCACATAATCATTACCCCCTACATTAAAACCTTTCACAATGTCGGCAGTCGAGTTAAGTGCCGTTATAAAGATAATGGCAACATTATCATTATCAACATTCTGTCTAATACGGGTAGCCACCTCATAACCATCAATACCCGGCATCATCACATCTAATAAAATAACATCGGGAACGTACGACTCCACTAACTTAAGTGCTTCATATCCATCATAGGCAACAGACAACTCATATGGCTCTTTCTTAAGAATTGCCATAAGTAGCTGAACATTGGTTACATTATCATCAACTATTAAAACTTTTGCCAATGGAGCCTCAACTTGAACGCTATTGTCCATAATTTATGATATTATTTATAAATTTATTTACTTATGTAATATTTTGCAAGGAAATGTCGCCCAGAATGTAGAACCCTCATTCAATACAGAATCTACTCCAATCTCACCACCTATCTTCTCCACAATTGCCTTACATATCGACAATCCTAAACCAGTACCCTGAGCAAAATCATCAAACTTCTCGAATCGCGTAAATAACTTAGGCTTATTCTTATCAGATATTCCAATACCACTATCGCTTACATATATCTTCAACCCGTCTTTAATCAACTCATAACCAAAACGAATATATCCATTTGGGGTATATTTTACCGCATTTGAAAGGAAATTATTGAGTATCTGAACTAAACGTTTCCTGTCAAAATCAATTATGAGTTGATGATTAGGTTTATTGTAACTCAAGATAACATCATCGTGCACTCTTACATTTATCGAAGAGTAAGCATCATCAAAAACCTTATTTACATCAAACTCGCTGTTTACAATATCTAAGAAGCCCGAATCAATCTTCGATAAGTCCAAGATATCGTTAATCAAGTTCAAGAGCAAATCACTGTTAGCCGAGATTATACTTCCATATTCTTTACGATCTTCAACATCTTCAGCGTCAATCAATAAATCAGAAAACCCTACAATTGCATTTAATGGTGTTCGAATCTCGTGGCTCATATTTGCCAAGAAAGACATCTTCAATCGCTCTGACTCCTCTGCTTTTTCTTTGGCATTCTTCAACTCATCGACCATCTTTTTACGCTCGGTCATATCTATTCGCACAATCATTAACTTTTTAACCCCTTCAATATTGATAATCTGCTTACACGCGTGCGTATCAAGTACTGTACCATCAATTAAAGTAACAATCTCAGACCCTATATAATCTTCGCCAGTGGCTATAACCTTGGCATCATTTTCATTATGTCTAATATAGTCTTGATACGAAAATAATCCAGATGCATCCTCATTTACATGATTACCAAACAGCTTTATCGCTTCGTCATTAAAGTACGAATATTTCAAAGTATCAATCTCTTTTATGTAGAGAGGAATAGGCATCTTATCGAAAATCTTATTAAGATTCTCATAACTATTACTCAACCTCTCATTATTCATTTCCAATAGCTTATTGGCCTTCTTAAGAGCATTTTTAGCCTCAATTTCTTCGGTAATATCTCTTCGAATACCTGTAATATACTTAACCTTGCCTTTAGTTTTAACGGCAACAAATGAACAAAGCCACCACCTAATACTATTTTCGATAATCACCCTAAACTTAATAGTAGAGCTATCCAACTCACCTCGCATAATATAGCTCATCACGTCAACAACATACTCTCTATCATCAGGATGGATAATTTCAGTAAGAATACGCTTCTCAATAACTCCCTCTACCGACATACTCGGTCCATATATATTAGTAAATATATCTTTCGCACAATCAAACTGCCAAGCAGACATCTGCCCCACCTCTAGAGCCAATGATATTCTTTTTTGCAGCTCTTCGATTTTAAGCCTATTCCCACTTGCTTCTGTAATATTTTTCCAAATCCCATAGAACATTGGACGTTGTTCTGCGTCATATTCAATAGAACCAGAAATTTCATAAATCACCTCTGAACCATCTTTATTAGCTTGTATCACAACGACCTCATTAGAATCAAACTCACCATTAATAATCTTATTCACATATTCAATCAGACTCGTTCTATTTTCTTCATTTAGCTGATTACCTGGGAGGTTAGGATAAAAAACAATTTCTATATTATTTTCATCTATTAACCTACTCTCTTTAGTTTGAGGATTAAAATACCAACGCAATAATTTACCTGAACGTATTGCCAGTTTCAAACTATTAATATCCTCCCTCTGTTTAGCGATAAGCTCTTTTTCCGCAGTCTCATCTCTACGTGTAAATATATACTTAATCACCTTACCATTACTATCCTTCTCGACAGCAGTAACAACAAACTCATAATAGCCATAAGACTGTTTTAGGTGGTCGTATATCCTCATCTTTGAAACTACATTATCAACCACTCCATTTATAAAATCACTATAATCTAGGCAATATTGTCTTAAATCATCAGGGTGAATATCTTTCTCTATTATATTGGAGCTTAAATCTGTAGGCTCATAATTTCCATCAACAAACACATAAAGTTGATCAGTAAGCACCTCTCGCATAAATATCTTTGTATTTGTGCTGTTTAGCGATATCACAACCGAGCGATTAAGCGTATGAATATGCTTATATGCCATTGCTATCTTACCATCGCTTATTCTCATCTTCGCCGCAATAATCATCGCTCTAAGTGCAAAAAAGATGGCTATGAACGCAACAATAGCAATTAACACATACAGAAAAACTATTGATTTATTCGACGTACTACGACCAAACCAACCATAATATAGATCGTCATACGTGCCGCTTTTCATCAAGTTATTAATCTCCGAATTAATAACACGGATAAGTACTCTATCATTTGACGTAAACCCGAACTCTTGAGTAGCAATCTCAGCCTTAGCAACTGTTAAAGCTGTAAGAGCTTGACGAGTACTAATCGTCCGCGAGCTAACCCTACCAATTTTTGCCTCACTCCTAAATCCTTGAGAAAGTACCTTTCACACTTGAGTTACATCTGACCGCTTATTCAAATTATCTGTAACATCTATCCCTCTTTTCT
>CAMTOL010000049.1 GCA_947074135.1 uncultured Rikenellaceae bacterium | reverse complement strand
GTATCATCTTGCAATACTCTTTTAATATTCATTATTACGCAATCCGAAACCCACTGACCTGCACTACGACCTGAAACCTGCCTAACAACACTGGACATATAACGTGGAGTCATCTGCTGCTCAGAAGCATAATACTCCAAAGTCCTATATTTGTGGTAATTGTTATAAAGCGAAAATATAAACTTCTGAAATATAGCATCTCGCCTCGAAGGTAGCTCCTCAATATGAGGTTTGCGATCCAAATAAATTGCAGCAATCTCATAGGCAATCATCTTTAAAATACACTCATCTATCTGTTCACGATGTGGATGACTTGTTTTTTGACTCTCTTTTCTCAACATCTCATAAAGCTGCATAATCTTATCGCTTTCACCTTTAGTGAGCGAGATACAAGGATTCATCTTCACATATAAGAAATATGAAGAACGATTTGGAACAATAAGACTTGAAAAAAAGATAGGATTAACCCCAATCAAACGACCTACAAAATCGACACTATGCCTCATCACCTGAACCACCGAAAAAGGGAAGGCTACAACTAAATCACCTGCTCGAATATGATACTGTTTTAAATCAATAACTACATCAACATCACCGCATTGACACAAAAAAAGACCACCATCGTTAAGACGTAGTGGCATATTAGTAGCAAATTGAGGCAAAATATACTCTTCGCTCAAAGTAGTATATCTAAATTTATTCTCCACTCACTTTATTTTGATTGTCTAAAACAATAGAGATAACACACAGAAATATAGAATATGATTATTTATACTTCTCAACAATCATCTCTAAATCTCGTCGTTTAAGCGGTTTTGCAACAAAATCATTACAACCCGCCTCAATTGCGGCTACTCTATCTGAATCAAAAGCATTGGCAGTCACCGCAATAATCGGAGTAACCGTATCAGTCTTTCTAATTGTACGTGTTGCAGTTAGTCCATCCATAATGGGCATTCTTATATCCATTAAAATCACATTATACCTCTCGGCAGAAGCTAGTTCTACTGCTTGGGCGCCATTGACAGCTCTTGTGAGTTTATAGTTTTTCAAGATAGCACGAACCAACATAAAGTTACTATCGTTATCTTCAGCTACAAGAATTGAATAATCTTCCATATATTTTTATTATCTATTTTTATCTAAAATGCATCTCGGCTCATTATATTGTTTGCAATGGATACGCATTCAACTACAGGCTCACAGGACAACTAAGGCTATTATTAAACAGACACTCTGCACAGATAGCAAAAAAACCTATATACAGATTGATTTACTATCAGTTTCTCTCTCAATATTTCATACTATGACAAAACTGCGTTACAAATCGAATTACACTACTCTCAACAATGGTCATTATTAAAAACTTTCAACACACACATTGCAAATTACACATAGCAAAGGTAATAAATATTAATTACTTATGACAATAATTCACAAAAAAAACTACTATATAGTAGTAATTAAGTATAAGTAATATGTTATATTATTGTGATAATATATATGGCGATATTACTTGCACCAAACCAGAAAAGTGATCTCGGTGGGAATCGAACCCACATCGTCAGAACCGGAATCTGATATTCTATCCATTGAACTACGAAATCTTAAAAACCATCAATAACAGAGCATTATACGTTTGTTTAAAACTATCAACAATCAGTTGGCAAATAAAATACGATGCAAAAATAGAGAAATATCTCGAATTTATGCTTTTTTTTCTACCTTTGAAGCTATAAAGGTGTAAAATAGAACCCCAAACAACAACCATAGAGATGAAATACTAACTCTTAATTAGATCTCTCGTTTCATTGGCTATACTATTGGGAGCGTGCGACGACAACAACAAAGAAAACACTTCCCAAGAGTTAACTGGAACACACTGGTTATACACCGACTCAGAAGATGGCGTAGAAGTACGGATTTACATTAATTTTTATCCGACCAAAGTAGATATGCTCTCGGAGATCTATATCGAGAACGAACTTATCGAATCTGTAATAACTACCGGTAGTTACATCTACAAAATACCCAAAGTTTCGATTTCAACTCCACATCGAAGCTACAACGGTTTTGTAACTGGTCAATCAATGCTTCTTACGGACGGAATAGTGTTTTTCGCTATAAAGTAGCACTCAGAATCTTATTTCTTTGCAACGTCAAATTCTATTTCAATCTAGATTTTAGTGCCATTATTCTATTATAAGCCTCATCAATCCTACTTAGACTCACCTTACCACTATCGACCAATCCTTTGATAATTTCAGATGTACGTTTAACCAAGTCCGGCTCAAAAACCGAAGCATTGTTACCCATTATTATCATATCGACACCTGCATTGAGAGCTAACTCTAGTGCCTTTTCCATCGAATAGTTGTTAATAATTGCACCCATATTCATATCATCGGTTGCAATAACTCCATTGTAACCAATATCGTTTCTAAGAATATCGAGCGTTGTTTTTGAAAGCGAAGAGGGGTACAATGGGTCGATATTACGATTGAACAAGTGACCAATCATCACAATATCGTTGTAACCATCAGCTATAAGCATTTTATAGGGTTCCAGCTCTTTTTCGCTCCACGTATTTGTTATATCAGTCAGTCCTAAGTGACTATCGGCAATCGAGCTACCGTGTCCTGGATAGTGCTTCAATGAGGTTAGGATTTTTTTACGACCAAGCTCTTCGACCCATATATTTGAATGTCGAGCAACTAAATCTGGTTCTACTCCAAACGAACGTTCAACCTTAGCTATAATTGGATTGTCGGGATTGACAGCTAGGTCAACACAGGGTGCATAATTGATATTGATACCGAGTTCGGCAAGTGTTTGAGCAGCGAGAGAGGCATACTTTCGGGTTGTGTCACCGCTATTAACTTTACCTTGATAGGCGGCACTAACTGAGGCAGGAAAACCATATTTATCTTTAAGTCTATTCACTCTACCCCCCTCTTGGTCGATAGCAATAAAGAGTTGAGGAAGCGACGCTTTGACAGCAAGCGTTTGAAGCGAGTCAACTAATCTTTTGGTTTGAGCAGGAGATTCGATATTTCGAGGTCCTCGGGTACCATCAGGACGTGTATCACTGACATTGGCATCAAAGAAAATTACACCACCTATCCTATATTTTTCAATAGCATCGACAACTGTTTGCGAAGGTTCGTAACCAATAAAACCAACCACTAGCAGTTGTCCTATTTTCTCTTCAACTCCTATTTGCTCATCTTTTTGAGTTTTTGCACTGCAAGAACTCATTAACAGCACAATTGACAGTGCAACTAAAAAAAACTTTTTCATAAAAAAATGTAATGCGTAATATTAATACTCTACCACTACCGCTTAATTACTTAATCTCTAATTTAATAGGCTCTTTATCGGCATAATTCTCATATTTAATCGAACTCATACCCACAGCCATACCGGCCACGATTTTGCCATCGATTCCAAGCTCTCGCTCAAGTTTTCCCTTTTTGCGTTTTACTGCATTAAGCACAAAACCTGTATAAAATTGTGAAACACCGAGCGACTCAGCCATTAGCGAGGCGTTTTGATAGGCAAGGTTGGCATCTTCGGCGCCGAATCTCGAATCCTTTGGCGTATGAATTAGCAGCACTGATGTTGCGCCACGAAGGATTGGATCTTCTCCGTTTCGATGAGCCGCAATCATTTTTTTGAACGCTGGAACATACTTATCGTAGAGTCCACGCATAAATGGTTTTAGAATTGGTTGCAACAGAGGTGATGTCAACGTTTTGAAGAGCGACACAAAGACTCCCATCGTAAAGTTTGACACAGTTTTGACACCCTCTTGCGATGTAATAATAGTAAAAGCGACCTGTTGGGCATTCGATGCAGTTGGAGCGCGATATGCAGCTTCTGCTATCTGCTCTAGGAGTTCCACTGGCACTTGTTTCCCATTAAATGCACGATTCGAGCGACGACCTCTAATTATGGTCATCATCTGATGAGGCGTTGGATAGTCAGCGTAACTAAATTTATGAAGTCTTTCTGTTGGGAATTTCGAATGACAAACAGCACCTTCAGGGCAGACCATAACACAATGTCCACAACTAATACATAAATCAAGGTTTTGAACAGCGATTGGTTGTTTAGTTTCTGCTTGAGTTAGAGTTTGAGAAGGGCAAACTTTGACGCATCTAGTACAGAGCGTACATTTGATACTATCAATAGAAATTTCGAATTTAGTGTCGTTTTTTTGCATTATTATATTTTTTCAAGAGTAAAAGTGTAATACCTTGTAAAGATATGAATTTTTTAACTAACTTTGTGTAGTGTCTAAGTATTTAAGAGCAAAGAACTATGCAAAAGAGTGTTCACATTGCCGATGATTGGTATGAGCTACTCAAAGATGAGTTTGAGAAGCCATACTTTAAGGAGTTGACTCGTTTTGTAGAAGACGAGTACTGCAATCGCGAGATTTTTCCTCAAGCTAAAGATATTTTCAGAGCCTTTGATTGTTGTAGTGTCAACAACCTAAAAGTTGTCATACTTGGTCAAGATCCATATCACGGCGCAGGTCAGGCAAATGGGCTCTGTTTTTCGGTATCGCCTGGGATCTCTTACCCACCCTCCCTTCTCAATATTTTCAAGGAGGTTGCAGCTTGCGGTTACACCCAAACGCCCGAAAATGGCGATTTAGGGCGTTGGGCTGAGCAAGGGGTACTGCTACTTAATTCGGTTTTGACAGTTCGTAGTAGCGAGGCTGCTTCGCACGCTGGCAGAGGCTGGGAACAGTTTACAGATGCAGTGATAAGCAAAATTAACGAACAGTGCAGTGGGGTTGTATATATGCTATGGGGAAGTTATGCACAAAGAAAGGGGGCTTTTGTTGATAAGTCTGTTAATAAAGTGTTAATAAGCGTTCACCCATCGCCGCTATCAGCCTACAGAGGTTGGTTTGGAAACGGTCAATTTCGAGCGGCTAACGACTATTTACAGAGTATAGACAAAAACCCGATAGTATGGTAAAAAACAAAAAAACATAAACAAATCCTCCTAAAATGAAGAAATTAAACCCCCTACTTATTGCGCTAATCGCAACAGTTGCAATTAACGCTTCAGCTCAAAAAGCAACAAAAAAAGTAACCTACAACAAAACAGCATTCACACTCTACTCTCCAATTGCCTCACTAGAACCAACTCAAGGCTTTAACTTCGCACCTCCGACCTCAGGAGTAACGCTCAAATCGTCGCATTATGGCGCAGGAACATACTATCAGTATGCACCAGGCAAAACCTACTCCACAAACTACAAATGTCTGCTTACCGAACTTAGAGATTGGCTCTACTACCCCGTAAACAAAGTTCGAGAATTGGCTGCTCAAAAGGGACTAAAAGAGGTTGACGAAAAGGCTCTCAAAAAGATGTTCAAAAACTCAAACCTACCACAGACTCCACTTTGTTACCAACTTAACGATAATAGCTGGATACACTTTACCATCGAAACACTTTGCAGCACTGGACCTTACAACTCAGCAGGTCAGAGCGACGACTATGTAATTGAGGTGGCATATATTGAGAAGATTGAGGAAGATGCCAATGCTGTACTTGACCGTCTTTATCGTTTTTGGAACGATGGCGTATATTTGACCGACCACCCAACAGTCATACAACGCAACTCCAAAACTCAACCAACGCCACCAAGTGCACCACTCCCTAACCTATTTGCAATAAACGAATACTTACGCCCTGACAAAGGATATAGTAAATTATCGTTCGAGGGAGGTAAACCAGAGTATGTATGGATTAATCACCTCAAAATTCTCGAACCAAACTTAGCTAAAGCTGACTTTTCGGCAGAGTGTTCGGCAACACATCAAGAGGTTGATGCTTCGTGCAGCTATTTTCTCACTATTAAAAAGAGCAACAAGGCTCTATACACTCAATATAGAGCAACTGCAAATATGGTGAGGAATTTAGAGCCAGGTACTAGCTGGGCAACTCATATAAAACAAGAAACACAAAACAAAAAATTGGCTAACGATGCTATTGCAAAGGCAAACAAAGAGAATGCAGTTGCACTAGAGGCTATGTACAAAGAGATTTTCAAATAGAGCTAAAAATAAATCTCCGCAAAAAGATAGAGGCTGCAATGTTTTAATATACATTACAGCCTCTATTCTTTATTATTAGAGTAAAAACTCTCGATTATGCTTCAAACAGTTTAGCGTTGTGGAATACGTTTGTCACATCTTCGTCATCTTCGAACTTTTCGAGCAACTTCTCGATAGCAGCACTCTGCTCTGCATCTAACTCTTTAAGCTCCCCAGTTGGGATACGCTCAAACTCACCACTCACGATTTCTATGCCTTTTTCGTCCAAGTAGTGCTGAATTTTGCCATAAGCTTCGAAAGGTGCATAAATCACAACCTCATCATCTTCAGCAAAAAGCTCATCAATTTCGAAATCGATTAGTTCTAACTCGAAATCCTCCAAACCCATATCGCCAAGTGAACTAAGTGACACTTTAAATACCGATTTATGATCGAACAAAAAGCCTAAACAACCTTGAGTACCAAGCGAACCACCAGCCTTATTGAAGTAGCTACGTACATTGGCAACAGTACGTGTATTGTTATCAGTCGCCGCATCAACAAAAATGGCTATACCATAAGGTCCATATCCCTCATAAGATATCTCCTTATAGTTATCCATCTCTTTGCTCGACGCACGTTTAATAGCACGTTCCACATTGTCTTTAGGCATATTTGCAGCCTTTGCATTTTGCATCAAGACCCTAAGACGAGGGTTATTAGCAGGTTCTGGACCACCAGATTTAACAGCGATTGCTATCTCTTTACCGATTCTGGTAAAAACACGGGCCATATTGCCCCAGCGTTTCATTTTTCGTGCTTTACGAAATTCAAATGCTCTTCCCATTTTAACTGTGAATTATCAATTATATTTTTTGAACGCGCAAAGTTAATAAAATTATGTTTAACTTTGCGCACTCTTTTTTATATAATATTGATAGGAAGAGTCTTTTTTATTGTGAACATAGAGAAAACAGAGTTGATAAGGCTGCTATGGCAGAATGATTTTTTCGAGAACAACGACCTTGAGTTCTTCCCGAACAACACTTTTGAGGTTATTAACAAAGGCATTCATATAGAAGGAGCAGTGTCCGATTTTTCGGGCGTAATACTCCGAGATAAGACAAGCGAGAAAACTCTTAAGGGTGGCATTAAAATTAGCATCAACAGCAGCGATTGGCGCACAGAAGGTACCATTGGGGAGCCTCAGTACGACAATATTGTACTGCATCTAGTTGCAAATCACGACACCCAACTCTTCAACAGCTCTGAACCAATCATTAGCTGTCAACTTACACCAAAAGCGTGGATAACTGAGTTTATCGAAAAGTTCGCTCTTCAATGCCCTAAACACTTTGCCTCGATGAGTTCGATGGAGAGAACTGAGATTCTCTCACAACTACTCGACGAGCGAGTTAAACGCAAAACCGACGAGGTACTCGCAATTCTCGATTCCGCTCGTGGCGATTGGTACGAGTGTTCATACATCTGTTTTCTAAGAGCAATGGGGGCATCGGGAGGCAATAAAGATGAGTTCGAAAAGGTTGCTCGTTCAGTCGATTACGCCTTTGTGTCGCTCCACTCAAGACGACAGACTCTAGTAGAAGCTATGCTGCTCGGTCAGACTGGCTATCTTGACTTAGATGATTGCGAACAGTGCGATGAATACACTACAAAGCTACGTACCGAGTTTCTTGCAGCACGCAGTCGTGATGGCATTTTGCCTACTGTCGTAAAGTGGAATCGAATTAAAGTTCGCCCTAGTTCAGCTCCAGCCCTATCGCTTGTCAGAGCAGCTGCAATAATGTGTCGCAACCCTGAACTTTTCGACCAAATTATCGCAATTGAAAACCTAGATGAGCTATTTGAACTTTTTACAGTCGAACTCGAACCCTACTGGCAAAGCCACTGCGCACCAATGGTCGGCTCGGGTGGCAGATACGGTTCATTTGGAGGCAAACGTATGGAGGCACTAATCCTAAACTTTGTAATTCCAATACTATACGCTCGTTCAATAACATCAAACGACGAACAATATGCCACAAGAGCATACAGATTCTACGAAGAATTGAGCGCCGAACACTACTCACTCCACGATAAATGGTGCTCCGCTCAATGGCACCCAAATAACGCCTTTGACTCACAAGCATTAGTGCAACTTAACGACACTTATTGTAAAACTTGGAGCTGCGCATCTTGTCCCATACTAAAACTAGAACTAAGACACAAATGGCAGCAAACCAACAATTTGAATAATTTATGAAAAAACAAACATTAATCAAGATTCTATTTATACTCTGCATTGCAGCAACAGCATCGAGCTATATCTCGGCTCCAATTGCTTTATTGATGGGTTTTTTGTTTACCCTATTTTTCGGTCACCCGTTCGAGGCACTTGGTTCAAAAGCAACTTCACTATTATTGAAAGTATCGGTAGTTGGACTAGGCTTTTCGATGAACGCATACTCAGCCTTAGAAGTTGGCAAAGATGGTTTTTGGTTGACCATTGGTTCTATTATATTGATACTAACTTTAGGATTTTTCATAGGTCGAGCACTAAAAATTCCAACTAAGATGTCCTATCTTGTTTCGTCGGGCACTGCAATTTGTGGTGGTAGCGCCATAGCAGCCGTTGCCCCAACAGTTCGAGCTAACGATAATGAGATTTCTGTCGCACTTGCCGTTGTTTTTATCCTTAACTCGGTAGCACTGTTTGTTTTTCCAGTTTTGGGTCACATATTCGACCTTTCACAGTTTCAGTTCGGTATGTGGAGTGCTATTGCCATTCACGACACCAGCTCGGTGGTTGGTGCAGCGGCATCGTATGGCGAGGAGGCACTTCAAGTTGCAACTACGGTTAAACTTGCTCGTGCGCTCTGGATTATTCCGTTGTCTATTTTCTCTATCTTTATATTCCCAAGTGGCAACAAAAAAATAAAAATTCCGTGGTTTATCGGCTTTTTTATTCTCGCAATGCTGGCAAACACTTTTATTGATGGAGTGAGCGTAGTTAGCCCCTATATATTAGTTGCTGCCAAATCAATGCTTATTGTAACACTCTTCTTAATTGGCGCTTCGCTTTCTATCTCTTCGATTAAGGATGTCGGGTTTAAGCCTCTAATTTTAGGAGTAAGCCTATGGATAATCATAAGCATATTATCACTATTGGCAATAATTTACACAATATAGGTTTCTAACTTTTCGTTATCAATATTTAAGAATTAAAATATTAAACAATGAAGAAAATAGTAAAATACACACTCTATACCCTCTGCACTTTAACGCTATTTATTGGTTCTACCACCATAGTTTCGGCACAAAACAAAGGCAAAGTGATTGAGCTAACAGAATCGACCTTTAAGAGCAGAATCTCGCCTAGCTTAGAGCCTGAGAAGTGGAAATATCAGAGCAAGTTGCCATCAATTATTGTTTTTATGGCTAGTTGGGCAGAGCCTTGTAATAAACTAAAACCCATATTGACCGAGGTTGCAAAAGAACTTACAGGCAAGATTAACATCTTCACAATTGATATTGAAAAGTGTGCAGATATCACAGAGGCTTTCGAAATAGAGTCTGTCCCAACCATTATGTATTTCCCGCTAAACAATGTACCAGAAGCAACAATTGGTATCCCGACAAAAGAGATACTGATAGAGCAGATAAATTCGCTATTATTAAACGATTAGAGGTTTAAGAGTAAACTATTCATCAATCCAGTAATCGCAATCAATACGAGTAAGCCGGATTTTCTTGCAGTAATCTGATATCTATACGTGTGCTGGATGGACTTTATAGGCAGCAAGATCTTCGAAAGAGCGAAAAGTGGAAACAAGGACAGCGTCGGCAGCAGAGTCTGACGAATTGACATTTACACCCACTTCTGCGCTTATTAATTGAGGAACAATACCAACTAGGGCTTCTAATCTCTGTTTCATCAAAAGAGCATTTGCTCGCTTATCCAGACCTTCAGCCTCTTCCTTAAAAGTCCACATTACAATATGTTTAAGTATCATTTTGATTATCTTTATTAATTATATAGTTAATCTTTACATCCGTATAGTTTACCCTGAAAAGTATCTCGCTCTTTTAGTCTATTCTCAAGCAGTTGCACTAATCGTTCATTACGAACAAGTCCCCAAGGGTGTTCAATAGCGTGATAGCGAGGTGGTGCTTCACTAGCAAAACGTTCGAGTATTATATCATCACGCAGTCGTTCAAGTATATCGCAAAAAAGATCAATATACTCATCCAGCGTATAGAAATAGAATTTCTGTGGATTTTCAGCATACTCTTGTGCCATAGCAGTCCCTCTAAAGAGCTGCAATTGATGAAACTTAACAGTATTAAGCGGCATTGCGTTAATCACGTCTATACTATCGAGAATCATATCGCGGCTCTCACCAGGTAAGCCCACAATAAAGTGAGCTCCACAGTGTAAACCTCGTTCAGCTGTCATCTCAATTGCTTGTCGAGCGCACTCAAAGTCGTGTCCACGATTAATCGAAAGAAGAGTTTTGTCATAAACACTCTCAACCCCATACTCTATGATAAGATAGTCAAGATTTTGTGATAGCTCCGCAAAGAAATCGAGTTTCTGGGCATCAACACAATCTGGGCGCGTACCAATAACAAGCCCTACAACATCAGGCTGGCTAATTGCCTCACTATAAACCTCCTTCAATCTATCTATCGAGGCATAAGTATTCGAAAAACTCTGAAAATATGCTAAATACTTAGCCGATTTTGCATACCGACGAGAATGAAACTCAATCCCCTCGTCAATCTGTTGTTTTACACTCTTTTCCACAGAGCAATACGATGGAGTAAATGCCTCGTTCAAACAGAAAGTGCAGCCACCACTGGCCACACTTCCATCTCGATTAGGACATCCCATACCCGCATTGATAGCCACCTTTTGTACACGACAACCCACAATACGCTCTAGGTACTGTCTATAACTGTTATACCTTCTCACTCACAAATATTGTATATAGCACACCAATGCTATTTAATTCACACTTAAGTTTACTTTGCTCCTCCCTCTTTAGCCTCAATCGAAAGCGTAGCGTGAGGTACTACTTTAAGACGTTCGGCAGGAATAAGTTTGCCTGTTTCACGACAAACGCCGTAAGTTTTATTCTCAATTCGCACAAGTGCAGCTTCGAGGTTTTTGATAAACTTGTATTGACGTTGCGCCAAACGACCACTCTCCTCTTTGCTAAGAGTTGTAGCACCCTCTTCGAGTATCTTGAAAGTTGGCGACGTATCGTCCGTTCCATTACTACCACTATGAGTAATAGTAGAACGTAAAAGATCGTAATCAGCCTTGGCCTTTTCGAGCTTAGCTAGGATAATATCCTTAAATTCAGCCAATTCCGCATCTGAATATCTAGTTTTTTCGTTTGCGTCCATATTTTTGCTCCTTTCTTTGATTTTACTGTCCTACTTAGCTTTTTAGGGCATTTTGGGCATAATTAAAACAACTCTTTATTGATTAAACTTAAGAGAATATACAAATTATTTATATGAAAAACAACACTAAAGATAAAAAAAAAAGGTTCCAAAATAATATTTTTCTAGAAAAAAAAAAGGACAAAAAATAATATTGTCAACACAAACACT
>CAMTOL010000048.1 GCA_947074135.1 uncultured Rikenellaceae bacterium | reverse complement strand
GGTATCGGTCATGCTCCTGCAGAAGGAAAGGGGATGAAGCTATGTTGGAAATTAAAACTTCTTAAATTATAACAAGATGTCAGGGATACATTAGGTATGCTGTTTTGCGAAGCACAACACCAAACCCTGTCAATGAGCTAAGAACAGAACTATCGATTCTTCGGTTTTGAGGTAGTGATTCTTTGAACTTAGATGAAAGAAGTGTGATTAAGACTCCAATGCCAAGCAGAACTGTGAAAATTCCACGCCAACCAGTATAATCCATCATTAGTCCACCAATCACAGGAGAGATAACTGGAGCAATACCATTAATAGCTCCAATTATTGCTAAAATCTTACCTAATTCTTTATCTTGGTAGGTGTCGGTAGCAACTGAACGGGAAATTACAACCCCTCCAGCTCCTGCCATACCTTGTATTAACCTGAAAACAATGAAGATATATACATTTGGTGCAAAGATGCAGACCAATGTAGAGATCATAAAGATATACATCGACCAGATAAGTGGTGTGCGTCGCCCTAACTTGTCGCTAAGTGGTCCTACTAGGAGCTGACCTAATGAGAGTCCAATCATACTAGCAGTGAGGGTCAATTGTATAAATGTAGAGTTGGTAGAAAAGAACGATGTCATTGTTGGCATACAGGGCAGATACATATCTGTCACAAATGGACCAAAAGCCGATAGTAAACCAAGGGTGATAATTAAAAAAGTGTAGGAGTTCTCTTTATATTCAATTTTATTCATAACAGATAGGATTTGAGCCGCAAAAGTACTAAAAAAAGTGAGAGCTTGTAACCTACAAACTCTCACTTTTTTTTAATTTAATTTAGTAAAATGCAATTTTTTATTTAGTCCATTCCAATATTTTAAGGAAATCATAATCCTCTGGATTATCAACATAATTCGATGCTCTTTTATAATCTTCTGGAGTGATATAGTGCAAGTTATTGAGCGCAATAAGTTTGAATTTATCGGTTTCAACATCAACTAGACGAGGCTTAATCTTGCCTTTTGCATCAGCTACGCTATCCATAAACAGAGGCTCAATCGAACCGTCACGACCAACTGTGACCATACAACCTGTATTGCCCTTAGAGTATAGGTCGTAAACTCCAAGACCTAAGCGAGTTGCGTATGATAGGTCGTAAGCGATAGGGCGGCAACAACGAAGCTCATAACCCATCTCGTTAGGACGACTCTTTACTTTAATGCGAAGATTTTTTAAACGTTCTTGAACCAACATATTGAAGATATGTGATTTGCTCACGTTTCCTAGCTCAGGGTGACCATGTTCGTCGTAGGTGAAGTTAACACCAGTGCCGATTACATCTTCGTCGGTCATAAAGTGGAATACACCCTCAGAAATAATAGCCACACCGTAAGGAATGCCCATCAAACGACGTTTAACCATTGATGAGATTACAAGACGAGCGATTTTGTCGAAAGTCATTTGAGTTTTGTTAAACATCTCCGGAATGACAATCATTGGGTAGTGACAAGCCGAACCAATACCAAACGCAAGGTGACCAGCTTCACGACCCATTGCCGAAACCACAAACCAGTTGCCCGATGTGCGAGCATCCTCGTAAAGAGTTGTAGCTAGTTTAACACCCTCTTCTTTAGCCGAGTTGTAACCAAAAGTAGGGTAGCCAGCAGGAAGTGGAAGGTCGTTATCAATTGTTTTAGGAACGTGGATACTTTTAACGTCAATGTTTTGCTCTTTAAGCCATTTGCTTAGGCGGTTTGCAGTCGAAGCTGTGTCGTCACCACCAATAGTAACCAAACATTTAACGTTGTAGCGTTCGAAGAAGTCTGTTTTGAACTCTTTGTCAGTTGGTTTGTAGCGGCTCATAACTAGAGCAGAACCACCGCGAGAGTAAATGTTATCAGCGAAATCGAAATCGAGATACACAAAGTCAGGTTCGTCAGAAAAAAGGCTTTTGTAGCCACCATTAAGACCGATTACTTGAAAACCGTTTTGGGTAAAGATTTTAGTTACCGAAGCGATAACTGTGTTGATTCCTGGAGCTGGACCTCCAGCACAAAGAATTGCAACTGATTGTTTCATAATATTTGGGTTTTTTTAAAAGTTTTTTAAAAATTACTTAGATTAAGCTAACCGTAAATTTATGAAAAAATTTTTCTATTTACAAATCTTATTTCAAGTTAAACTTATTTATGGTACTTGTTTTCAGCCCTCAACTATCGTATCTGTTAAGTAAACAGATTATAACTCTTTAAAATTTCTGCAAATCTCAGTAGAGCAGGGTATAACATCCATTGAGATAAGTTCAATGTGTGGCGACACAAAACCCTCTTTTATAAGTTCTTGTTTTGCATAGTCGGTAGAAAGGTATTTTTTGTTATCATCTGCAAAAACCGTAATCACAGTAGCATCGGGATTCTCCTCTTTTAATTCTATTGCTCCCAATAGGTTTCCTCCCGACGAAATGCCTACTGCCAAACCAAGTTTTTTAGCCAACATCTGCGCCATAATTATCGAATCTCCATCATCAACATCTACAATTCTATCCAAACGGTCTAATTCAACAATTGATGGGATAAACTCATCAGAAATACCCTGCATACGATGCTTACCAACTTTGTGTCCTGTTCTAAGCGTTGGAGAGTTTGATGGTTCGAGCGGATGGACCTTTGAGTTTGGAAATTTTTGGCGCAAATAGTTGTTAAAACCCATAATCGTTCCACCAGTTCCAACACCAGCCACCATAACGTCTGGGGTAAGTCCAAGAGTGGCAAGTTGTGCTGTAACCTCTATTGCAGTACTTTGAGTATGGGCGTTGCAGTTGTCACAGTTGTCGAATTGGCGAGGTAAGAACACGTTTGGTTGCTCTTTAGCCATATTTTCAGCTTGAGCAATAGAGCCCAAGAAACCACCTTGCTCTTTCGAGATTAAACGAATCTCTGCTCCATAGCTCGAAATTAGTGATTTACGTTCACTACTCATCCAATCAGGCATATAAATCACAACTGGGTGACCGAGCATTGCGCCAAGAGCCGAAAACGCAATCCCTGTATTGCCCGACGTTGCCTCTACAATAGTATCGCCCTCTTTGAGAGAACCACACTCATAAGCGCATTTAATGATATGCAGCGCCATTCTATCTTTAATACTACCACTAAGGTTATAGAATTCTACTTTTGCGTAGATTGTGCGAATTTCGCCACCTTTATATCGGTAACTAATACCTACCATAGGTGTATGCCCAATCATTCGTTGAGCATTCTCTAGTTTTTGGTTTACGATTGGGTTCATAGGCAGAAGTTGAAAAAAGTTAATTCGAAATATAAATCTATACGTGGCGTTTGCCCTGCATTATGTCGAGCATCAGCCTATCGGTAAACTGCATTCCCTCGGTGCCAATTGACGAGAGGTTTTTTAAAGTCTGTTCTAAATCGTCGTCAATAATGCCGTCGTTGTGGGTCGCGCTAATATTGTTCATCGCAAGTATTGCCGATTGAACCGCTGCTCCAACACCTGAAGCAACTTTGAGAGCGCAACCAACCTTTGCTCCATCGCAAATCATACCTGTAATATTGCCAACCATATTTTTGATAGCAAACGCCATCTGTTGGTAAGTACCGCCTTTGAGCATAATTATCCCGCAAGCCGACCCAGTCGAAGCTACAACGCAACCGCAGAGTGCCGACAATCGCCCCAAGCTCTGTTTAATATGAATAGCTACAAGGTGACTCACAATGAGCGCACGAGCCAACTGATCGTCGTTCGAATTGAAGCGCTCGGCAGCCGCCACAACTGGCATAGTAGCCGTAATGCCTTGATTACCACTGCCAGAATTACTCATAACGGCGAGTGTTGACCCAGCCATACGAGCATCCGATGCAGCAGCAGTAAGTGCTATTGCGTAAGCAAAAAGTCCATTGCCAAAGACATCGCCACCCATATTGTAATAGACTGTACGACCAACCTGAAGTCCGTATCTGTTTTTAAGCCCTTCGTCCGATATCTTTTTATTAAGTCTCGCCGCATCGAGAATAAAGCTAATTTCCGAAAAATCGGCGTTTGAAGCAAAATCATAAATTTGTTGAACAGTTGGACGTATCTCTTCGGTCAACAACTCTTGGTTATGGATATAACCGGTATCGGAACACTCTATCTCTTTGTCATCTACCACAACTCTGACAATATTATCGTGGCGATGAATAATTGTCGCTGTAGCGCTATGGTTCTCACTAATCGATGTAGCCGAGATGTAGAGCATCTCTTCAGTTACAGCTAGTTTAATCTCAATCTTGTTATTAGAAATTAACTTTTTTGCTCCTTCAACAACGGTTGGACAGATGTCTTTTAGAACCTCGAGTCCATACTCGCTCTTACCACAAACAACAGCCGCTGCCGAGGCTACGTGTAACCCCACCATTCCAGTTCCCGGAATGCCAACACCCATACCGTTTTTCAATATATTTCGACTTACCTCTACTACCACTTTTTGAGGCTCTTCGCCTAAACTTTTTATCTCCTCGACGGACCTTGCCACAGCTAGAGCTACGGCAACTGGTTCGGTGCAACCAAGTGCAGGTTTTACTTCTCTTCTTATTAATTCTATAAATTGCTGATTATTATACATATATCAAATTGTAATTTATGACTAGTGACTGTGGATTATGCGTTATGCATTATGCATTGTTCTATGTTGTTTTGTCCAAAATTATAATATAAATACTCGAGCGATGGCATCTTCTTAGTTATCATAATATTAGCTGCTTTGCCAACCTCAATTGAACCATTAGTTGAGCTAACGCCCATTGCTGCTGCCGAATTAATGGTAGAGGCAGTAATTGCTTCAGTAGGCAAGATTTTAGCTTGAGTACAAGCAAGTGTGCCAACCAATTGCATATTACCACTAGGCGCACTACCTGGATTAAAATCAGAAGCAAGAGCAAATCCCAATCCTTTGTCCACAAACTCACGAAGCGGAGCGTAAGGAATGCCTAGGAAAAACGAAGCAGCAGGAAGTGCCGTTGGCATCGTTATCATTTTAGCTACCTCAAAAGCAGCAAAAGCACTCTCGTTCATTCGTTCAAGGTGGTCAGCTGAAAGCGCGCTCATCTGGCACGCCAACTCAACTCCACCACTAGCATCAAGTTCGTTGGCGTGGATTTTAGGTCGTATGCCAACCCTAGCCGAAGCTTCCAAGATTCGTTGCGTCTGCTCCAATGTAAAAAATCCCTTATCGCAAAAAACATCGACATAATCAGCTAGTCCCTGAGCGGCAACAGAAGGAATGATATCGGTAATGATATGGTCAACATAATCATCTTGACGACCTTTGAACTCCCTGCCAACAGCGTGCGCAGCTAAAAGTGTTGCTTTAATTACAATAGGGCAACTCTCTTTCAATCTTGCAATTACACGCAACATTTTGAGTTCACTCTCTAGACTAAGACCATAACCGCTCTTAATTTCGACAGCACCAGTGCCAGTTAGCATTATCTGTTCAATCCTATGTTGTGCGCTTTCAAATAGCTCATTTTCAGTTGCATTACGGAGTTTATCTGAACTATTGAGTATTCCACCCCCACGCTGGGCAATCTGCTCGTAACTTAGACCTTGAATTCTGTCAATCCACTCTCCCTCTCTCGAGGTGGCATAAACCAAGTGAGTGTGCGAATCACAAAACGAAGGTAGTACATAACGACCAGTTGCGTCATAATCAGCCCTTTCGTATTTGAAATCCAACATCGAACCAAACTCCTCGACAACTCCATTCTCAATCCTAAGATATGCGTTTTCGATGATTGGAATTTGTGCCATAGCAGAACCAAAAACTCGCTCTGTACCTCTGTTCCAAACTCCTACAAGCCCTTTTATATTACTTATTATCATTGTTTTAGTATTCAGGTGATCAAGTAAATATTAAGTTAAAGGTTTTCTCTCAAAAACTGAATACTCGACTCAATATGAGGATACATCACAGTATCATTTTCGATAAATGGAACAACCTTGCGATATTTCTCAAAAATTGTTTCAATGATTGGCGAACTCTTCAACGGACGACGGAACTCAAGTGCTTGAGCTGCATTAAATAGTTCAATTGCAAGTACACGTTCGGTGTTATGCATCACTCGTTTAAGTTTTGTAGCTGCATTTGCACCCATCGAAACGTGATCTTCTTGCCCTTGCGAACTCTCAATACTATCGACCGAAGCTGGCGTGCAGAGCTGTTTGTTCTGGCTAACAATCGAAGCGGCAGTGTATTGAGGAATCATAAAACCGCTATTTAGACCTGGATTTGCAACCAGAAATTTAGGTAACCCACGTTTACCGCTAATGAGTTGATAGGTTCTCTGTCCCGAAATACTTGCTAATTCCGACACCCCAATTGCCATAAAGTCCATAGCTAGTGCCAAAGGTTGCCCGTGGAAGTTGCCTGCCGAAATCACCATATCCTCATCTACAAAGACGTTTGGATTGTCGGTTACAGAGTTAATCTCTACCTCAACCACTGTTTCTACGTGCCAAATTGTATCCTTACTCGCTCCGTGAACTTGCGGAACACAACGGAAAGAGTATGGGTCTTGTACGTGAGCTTTTGGTTGAGCCATTATTTCGCTACCTGCCAATGTTTCACGCACTCTCGAAGCGGCTTTGATTTGTCCTTTGTGTGGACGAAGCTGATGTACCTCCTTAGAGAATGGTTCGATACGGCCATCATAAGCGTCAATCGAAATTGCTGCAATTACATCGGCTGCGCGAGCCAACCTGCGACCTATTACCGAAGCGTAAACAGCATAAGCGCTCATAAATTGAGTGCCATTGAGTAGTGCCAATCCCTCTTTCGATTTAAGAGTAATTGGTTGCCACCCAAACTTTTTATTAATCTCTTCGGCTGCGTATTTAACACCCTTGAAACGCACCTCGCCAAGCCCAAGCAGAGGCAGGCTCATATGTGCAAGGGGTGCAAGGTCGCCACTTGCGCCGAGCGAACCAAGTTGATAGATAATAGGATATACACCTTCGTTAAACATATCGACAAGTCGTTGAACAGTACAGAGTTGTACGCCCGAATAACCATAACTTAACGATTGAATTTTAAGCAACAGTATCAATCTAACAATCAGTTCATCTACCTCGTCGCCAGTTCCGCAAGCGTGCGAAACCACCAAATTATACTGTAACTGCGATAACTCTTCAATACTAACCGAAATGTCGCACAAAGAACCGAAGCCAGTTGTCACGCCGTAAATTGGACGTTTCTCTTTTTTCATCTTCTTGTCAAGATACTCACGACAGCGAGTTATTCGTTCAATTGCATCTTCTGATAGTTCGATACGATAGTTTGTATCGATGATTTGGTTTATTCTTTCGAGCGACAAGTGGTCGCTACTTATGTAATGAATCATATGTGTTTTTTATTTGTTATTATTACTTTAATCTTACCCAATTGTTGATAACATCAATCTCCTCCGTCATTTCAGATCCCGAAAAACCAGTTATATCGCTATTGGTAACCAAACTTAAAAACTGTTGTTCGTATGTTGATGCAATTGGGTAGTAGCTCCAGTGCCATTTCTCCTCTTTGTATCCCTTTGAACGACCAGCCGTATAGGGTTGATAAAACCCATACTTATGTGCATTTTTGCACAACCAGCTATATATCTTTTTTCCATAATCAGTTTCGTAGTATGCTAACTTTGTGCTGTTCAGATCTATATCTGTACCCCAATGATGGCGAGAAGTTGATGGCATTGCGAAATAATTCATTATATTTAGTACTCGCTCTTTTTTGCTTAAATGCGATCTGTTACTCTCATTCCACTTATAGTCCCACGTTATTTTCTGCGTTTTGAAGGTGCGATATCCTACAATAATTCGTAGCATTACTCCCTCCTTAGCAGCATCGGCACTCATCTTGTCAAATGCTTCAAAAACCTCTTTTTTGAGTATTACCTCTCCTTTTCTGACCCATTCCGAACTATCAGAAACATCAGCAAACCCCATCAACTCATCTTTGTTTTGAGCAATGGTAAAATTGCAAACAAAAGCGAGTATGATTATAAAAACAAGTGTTCTCATCTATAATAGTACTTTGTCAATTATAGTATCATCTGCTATTGAGGCAATTGTGACTTCGAGATTAGGAGTTCGTGCCATTTCACGTTTAATAGCATCGATAGCACCGCCATTTCGAGCCCACGCTCTGCGAGCGATACCGTTATTAACGTCCCACAACAGCATCGATTCTATGTTTTTTGCGCTCTGTTCGCTTCCGTCGATTACCATACCAAAACCGCCGTTTATAACTTCGCCCCAGCCAACTCCGCCGCCATTGTGTAGCGAAATCCAGGTTGCTCCCCTGAATGAGTCGCCAACAAAGTTCTGAACAGCCATATCGGCAGTAAAACGAGAACCATCGTAAATATTCGACGTTTCACGATATGGCGAATCAGTGCCGCTAACATCGTGGTGGTCACGTCCTAGTACAATAGGAGCAGAAATCTCGCCGCTACGAATTGCCTCGTTAAATGCGAGCGCGATTTTAGTTCTTCCATCGCTGTCGGCGTACAAAATTCGAGCTTGAGAGCCTACCACAAGCTTATTCTGTTCGGCTTGTTCAATCCATACGATATTGTCGTTGAGCTGTCCTTTGATATCTTCAGTTGCAGTGTTATATATATCTTTTAGTACACGAGCAGCTATTTTGTCGGTTTTTGCCAAATCGTCAGCTCTCCCTGAAGTGCAAACCCAACGGAATGGACCAAAACCGTAGTCAAAGAATTGAGGTCCCATAATATCCTGAACATAAGATGGATATTTAAACGAGTCGCAACCTGCACGAGAACACTCCAACAAAAAGGCATTGCCGTAATCGAAGAAATACATACCTCTAGCCGAAAGTTTTTCGACTGCTGCAAAGTGGCGACGAAGCGATTTTGCTATCTCATCTTCAAACCTCTTTGGTTCATTTGCCATCATCTCTACACTCTGCTCATAACTCAACCCAACAGGGTAGTATCCACCTGCATACGGATTATGAAGCGATGTTTGGTCGCTACCAATCTCAACTTCAACACCCATTTCGGCCAATCGTTCCCATAAATCGACCACATTGCCCACATAAGCCAACGAAACTGCTTCGCCACGCTCTTTGGCTTGTAAAGCACGAGTAATCACACCAAACAAATCGGTATGAAGTTCATCGACCCAACCTTGCGAGTAACGAGTTTGAGCAGCTTTGGGATTTATTTCGGCAACGATACTCACTACACCAGCAATTCGAGCTGCTTTTGGTTGAGCTCCACTCATTCCTCCAAGTCCACTCGACACAAAGAGCTGTCCCTTTGCCTCGCCGCGTTTACGAGCAGCAGCGAGTAGTGTAATTGTCGTTCCGTGAACAATGCCTTGAGGTCCAATATACATATATGAACCTGCGGTCATCTGTCCATACTGCGACACGCCAAGTGCATTCATTCGTTCCCAATCGTCAGGTTTCGAATAGTTTGGAATAACCATACCATTTGTTACGACAACTCTCGGAGCGTTTCTATGCGATGGAAATAGACCAAGCGGATGACCCGAATACATAACAAGTGTTTGTTCGTCGTTCATCTGACTCAAGTATCTCATAGCCAATCGATACTGCGCCCAGTTTTGGAACACAGCACCGTTGCCGCCATAGGTTATCAACTCGTCAGGGTGTTGAGCAACAGCATCGCTAAGATTGTTTTGAATCATCAACATAATTGCCGCCGCTTGATGACACTTTGCCGGATAGTCAGATATTGGACGAGCAATAATCTCGTTCTGTGGACGATAGCGATACATATATATACGACCATATTGCTCTAGCTCTTCGGCAAATTCAGTTGCCAGTTCGCTATGAAGCTCTACCGGAAAGTAGCGCAGAGCATTTTTAAGTGCTAATCGTTTCTCCTCTGTAGTTAGAATATCTTTACGCTTAGGTGCGTGATTTTTTGCAGGGTCTAATTTGCGATACTCTGGCAAATAGGTTGGAATACCCTCTAATATCTCCTCTTGAAAAGTCATTTATCTTGAAGTGATCAAGTGATCAGTTTTTGGTTATTACTTTTTTCTAATTGTTCTTTCTCCCTAGCTAAGAGATATTAATTACTTAATGGCTGAATTAACAATTTCTAAAACAGTTGCTTCTGCTTTTTGAGCATCAGCAGCAATTTGGTCAGCCTCGCCAGTCAATTTAGCAGCTAACTCCTTGTCTTTCAAACCCGAAGCGTTAATCTTAACATTGAGCATAGCCCCCAATACAGCCGAACGAGCAGCCAAAGCACCAACCCCTGCATCAGAAATTGAGTTTTGATTACCATCTTTTGCCATCGCCTCGACAACTTCGAAAACCTTGTAAGCTGCTCTCATTGTGCGAAGTGGTACCTCTGTTGCATACAAAGTAGCTGCCTGTAAAGCGGCACTGCGAAGTTTCTTCTCTTCATCTGTATTTTTAGGCATCGAGAAACAATCCATAATCTTATTAAAAGCTGCCGTATCTTCGTCAACCAACATCAACAGCTCTTTCAATAGCTCCTGACCTTTAACTGCATAATTAGAGAAGAACTCCCATCTGTCGTCCCAACCTTTTTTATGGCTTGAAAGGTTTGCAACCATAGCCCCTAGAGCAGCTCCAAGAGCACCCATATAAGCAGCAATCGAGCCACCCCCAGGCGCTGGACTCTCCGATGCAGTTTCGAGCGCAAAGCCTCGACAAGTCATATCAACTAGTTTATCAGTGCTCTTATCTTCAATTAGATACTCAATTACTCTCTCTCTAGGATTGAACTCCGAAATCTCTGATAAACCCATAGAGAGTACTGCAATTCGCACTAACTCATCTTCGTCAACACCAAGACTACGCCCTTGCTTCGTTAAGAAATATTTACCAGCATCAGTTAAAACTCTAAGAGGAACAAGTCCTACAATTTCTGCTCCTGTAACACGAATGCCACGAGCTGTTGCAGCACGACAAACCTCGTCAAAAGCGATATGTAAAGGAGTTGTATTGATGTCGGTAATATTCATCGAAACTTGAGCTACACCATACTCATCGATAAACCAACCAATTGCTTTACAGCCTTTAAGTGTTCCTGGAATTTGAACACCATCAATGGTGCGACCCTTCTCTCGAACGTCGAATGCAATAGCATTTGCACGACGAGTTGAGGTTGTGTTGAGGTTGTAGTTAACCGCCACCAAGAAATCACGAGCACCAACGATAGTGGCACCGCTACGTGCAGCCTGCTCGGTCCACTGTGAGCTACCAAAGTCAGGTTTCCACTCCTCTTGCTTCATCTTGGCCTCCAAACCTTCGTATTCACCACTACGAACATCTGCTAAATTTTTTCGCTGTGGAGTTGCTGCCGCAGCTTCATAATTATAGGTTGGGATTGATAGTTCGTCCGCAATGCGTTTTGCCAACCCTCTAGCCAACTCCGCACACTGTTCAAGTGTAACGCCAGCAACAGGCACAAGAGGCAATACATCAGTTGCTCCCATTCGTGGATGCGCTCCACTATGGCAGCGCATATCTATCAATTCACTAGCTTTCTTGACAGCTCTAAAAGCCGCCTCGACCACTTTTTGTGGTTCTCCAACAAAAGTAAAAACAGTTCTATTTGTTGCCACGCCCGGGTCAACCTCCAGTAAATTAACGCATTCTACCGCGCCAACTGCCACTGCAATTGACTACTCTCGGAAGCGCACACGTCT
>CAMTOL010000047.1 GCA_947074135.1 uncultured Rikenellaceae bacterium | reverse complement strand
GATTCGTCCTGAACCTCAAGCTCTTTGGCGGCCAACACTTGAGAGGAGCAAATGGAATGAACTTGCTAACGCTATTTTTGAACGTGTCGTTTCAACCAAATCTATTTCAATGGATAGCGACAAGGGTAACTGGAGTCTAAAAAAGGGAGTTAGCGAACAGTGGTGGATTGAACGAAAGATGGAGTATGGCGGAGCGTTAAAGCTCAGAATGGGAATGACCTCATTTAAACACGTTGGAGTGTTTCCTGAACAGGCCTCGAATTGGGATTTTTTACAGAAACAAGTTGCCACTCTTAGCGATATGGAGCAAAATAGCGACATACGGGTTCTCAATATGTTTGCCTACACTGGGGCTGCTTCCATTGCATTGGCTATGGCAGGAGCAAAAGTGACACATTTAGATTCGGTTAAGGCTGTCAACGTGTGGGCTAGAGAAAATGCCGAAGCTAGTGGAATAACCAATATTCGTTACATCACTGACGATGCTATGGAGTTTGCGGCTAGGGAGTTGCGACGAGGAAATAGTTATAACGGAATTATACTCGATCCTCCATCTTATGGTCGTGGAACCGATGGTCAGAAATGGGTACTCGAAGAGCATATCTACTCAATGTTGGAGCGATGCAAAGCTATGCTTTCTCCACAAAAGGGCTCGTTTATGTTACTAAGCCTCTACTCTATGGGGTTTTCGCCTCTATTAGGCAGAACGCTCGTTGCACAAATACTAGGCGAAGAGTTTGAGGTTGAGTGCGGAGAACTATTTATTGCTGACAGCTACTCTAAAAACCTTCCTCTCGGTATTTTCATAAGAGCAGTACGCAAATAGTCTTAACTTGCTACGCTTTTCTGCCCGAAAACACTATAAAACTTTTTGACGACGCTCCACATAATTCACAATTTTGTGGAGCGTCGCACTTTTTGTAGGTATCTCCACACTTTGGACAAACAACCCACTCGTTACATACCTCAACATCAGCCCCATCTCTTTGGAGTGCTTCGATAGACTCTACATAGTAATCAGCGTGACGCTCTTCAGTTATCATTATCCCGTTGAAAAGTTTAGACTCAGCCGTTGCGTTCTCGGCAGTTGCAATCTCTATCATCTCGGGATAAACCGACATCACCTCATACTCCTCAACAGCTTTTGCATTATAGAGGTTTTTTACAGTGCCATCTACGCCGCTTGGCGAATTCTCTGACAGATATTTCTCATTTGTCAGCTCATTATATCGTGCTAACAAGTTTTTTGCGTGTATATCCTCCGATGCAGAGGCAGCCAAAAACAGAGCTTCAATATTGTATAGTGAATCTTGGGCTGCTATTTGGGCGTATTGTGAGTAGCTTAAGGCTGCTGCCGTTTCCGCATTAATTGCAGATTTAAGATTTTCTACTGTTCTAGTTTTAGAAGAACAACCAAACATAGCTGCTAGGCAAATTAATATTGAAAAGAGATAGTATTTTTTTTCCATCTTACTAGTGAGAGGTATATATTGATAATACAGTTTGATTAACGTGTCTTTTATCTAAGAAATTGCAACAAAGTTAATAATTTTAGTAGTTTTATATTGTTTCTTTAGAAACTAATAAACAATCAATCCTCCATAGTGACCAGTAATACCAACCAATATAGCAACTAATAGATAGAGGATATATGAGATATTTTTAAGTATCTTGCTTTGAGTATATTTATATTGATATAGTGTACTTACTACTGAAGTAACCACAGCAAAACAGAGAGTCCAGAAGGCAAGATTTGAGTGCACTGGTCTAATAGGAGATTGGAGTGTAGCGAACAGAGAACCTGTTATGAAGGCTGCTGCTGCACCAAGAGTACCGAGAATCAGAAGATAGTATCCAATATTTTGAATACAGCAACGTTTTTTGGCACACTCCGTTTTAGAGTTGCACTGTTGTTCGTTATTTTCACTCTTTTTACAGAGCAACATTGCCAATGTAGCGAAAAGAAATCCCGTAATTAGGAGTGCTACAGGAAAATGGACCACCATAGGGTGAAGATATTTTGTAAACATCTTTTAGTGTTATTAAATATAGATTGTGATAAAAAAAGCACAAATGATTACAACCTATCAATAACTATTCCATTTTGCAGCACAAAAAAACTGCCTTCCAAAAAAGTCCAAGAATTTAATCTCACACTTTTTTGAAGGCAGCTTACCTTTTGTTTTTACTCTAAGAGCTAATTCGATTAGTTCTTTGAATAAGCGCGTTCTTTGATACGAGCTTTTTTACCTGTAAGTTCACGTAGGTAGAAAATTCTAGCACGACGAACAACACCACGTTTGTTAAGTTCAACCTTAACGATAGTTGGTGAGTTTACAGGGAAGATACGTTCAACACCAACACCGTCCGACATTTTACGGATAGTGAAAGTTTCAGTAGCTCCGCTACCACGACGTTGGATAACCACGCCACGGAAGTTTTGCAAACGCTCTTTGTTACCCTCACGAATACGGATAGTAACAGTGATAGTGTCACCTGCTGCGAATACTGGAGTTTCAGTTTCGCGTGGTTCAACTGTAAATGCCTCTTGGGCAACTTTCATAAGTTCTTTTGAGTTCATCTTATGTAAATCTGCCAATATAATCGGTTTGTTTGACTCCGACAGAGATTGGTCAGCCACTTTAGGGAGTGCAAAGGTAGTTCTTTTTTTTGTACTAACAAATTTTTAACTAGTTAATTAGGTGCAAAGTAGGTTTTCTAACTCTTTTTTTCGATATTTGCAGAGCAATTGCCAATTGTCAATTATCAATTATCAAATGTCAATTAAAGAAAAAGTATGGCTTCAAATCAAAATAAAACTACACTGCTCAACAGTTCGATGAAGATGGCGGACTTTGTGCTCGAAAACTACGAGTTATTAACCGTTCTACCTCGTTTTGGGGTTCAACTAGGTTTTGGCGAAAAGAGCGTCAAAGAGGTTTGTGCTGCAAAAGGAATAGACTCGGAGTTTTTTACAATGATTTGCAATATTCACGCTTTTGAGGAGTATTTGCCAACTGATGTTGATATTCAAAGCATTGCCATTGACGATCTAATAAGTTACCTCTCAAACTCTCATAACTACTATATCAATAAACGAATCTTAGCTATCGAGCAGCGAATGGAGCAACTAGGCGAGTGTTGTAGTGAGAATCACTACTCTATCGTTCGTAGATTCTTTAACGACTACAAAACCGAAGTTCTGAACCACTTTGAGTATGAAGATAGCGTGGTTTTTCCCTACATTAAAGCTGTTGAAGCTGGAGTTGCCAAGAGCGATTACCATATCGAACAGTACGAGCACAACCACTCAAACATCGACGACAAATTGAGTGATTTAAAGAACATAATCATTAAATATTTGCCAGCAACCTGCTCAAACGACACTCAAAATGAGTTATTAAGAGAGATTTTTGTGTTTGAGCACGAGTTGATGCACCACACCTGCATCGAGAACAAGGTACTTATTCCTATTGTACAACTACTAGAGAGCAGAGCGTTATGAGAGAGATTATAAGAGTTTTAGTAGTTGAATCATCGTCGTTACTAGTCGAGGGTTTGCGCTCTGTCATTGACAAAAGCGCTGAATCTGAGTGCGAGTTTAGCCTTGAATTTGTAGGCTCGATACACTCGCTCGAGAGGATTGATGAGCAGTTGGCACTCTACAGACCTACTCTAGTGGTTGTCAACCCATCGCTTGCCGATTATAGCCGTCGAATGAGCATCAAATCTCTGTTTGGCGATGCAAGAGTTGTTGCGTTAGTTAGCAGCTATCTCAGTTCGGAGGTTCTAGCTCAGTTTGACGCCACAATTGGGCTAAACGATGAGCCACAGAGGATTACAGCTGCATTTAGCTCAGCACTAAGCTCTCAAAGCGAGGTTCAGAGCGAGGGTAGCGAGGGTTCGGAGCTATCGGAGCGAGAGAAGGAGATAGTGGTAGCGGTTGCTCGTGGTTTAATGAACAAGGAGATAGCATCGCTGCACAACATATCGATTCACACAGTTATTTCGCATCGTAAGAATATATCTCGCAAGACAGGCATCCGTTCAGCGTCGGGTTTTGTGGTCTATGCTCTGCTCAATGGATTGGTTGACGAGAAAGACCTTACTTAATCACTACTAATAGTGATGCCATTTCGATAAATTACCCACAATATGGGATTGTCAGCCGTTGGCTAAAAGCCGACCTTTGCACCGTAAAAGTCAAGGGTCGGCTTCGTTGTTTTTATTATTCTTCCATTTGAATAGGGCAACAAGAAAGACAACAGCCATTGTTTTTATTAGATTTTTATAGGTTTTTAGGTTAAAAATAGTTCGCAAAACATTCAACCTCTCAATTTCGATGAAGTCGCCCTTGATATTTTTTTATGAAGATAATTCAAATCCAAAAATAAAAATATCAAAACCAATATGAAGAAACTTATTTTATCAACCCTTTTAATTGTAGTTTGTGCGGCATCGAAAGGTGCCTATTTAGTCGACAACAACAATCTTGTTGACAATAAAATAGAAAACACAGAGAGCCTAAAGATTGACAGTCTGTATGACTGGGAGAGAGACTCCTCGATGATTGCTGTTGAAGTGATAGAGGTTTTTGGCAGCAGGTATAGAGCGCCTAAGAAGATTGATTTTATAACGAGGCTTCCGCTTCGAGTTTCGGAACAGATACAGAGTATTTCGGTTGTTTCCGAGGCAATGATAGAGAAACAGGGAACACTTACACTCTCAGACGCAACTCGAAATGTGGTTGGGGTTAGCACCTTTGCCACCTATGGGGGTGCTAGTGAGAGTCTTTCTGCGCGTGGCTTTCGTGGATTGCCCGTACTTAAAAATGGGGTTAGGGTACACTCTGATTTTCGTGGTCAGGGCGCACTAATGGATATGCAGGGCATTGAGAGCATTCAAGTAGTAAAGGGGTCGGCTGCCATAACTCAAGGCATCGGCAACGACCTTGGCGCGGCTGGAGGCACAGTAAATGTTGCAACTAAAACACCGCGTTATGTCAACGAAGCGACTGTTGGTCTACGCTTAGGTAGCTGGGGATTGGTTCGTCCAACGTTTGACGTTCAGGGTTCATTTGCCGATAATCGTTTTGCGGTTCGCCTCAATGGGGCATTGGAACGTGCCGACAACTATCGCATCTATGTAAACAAAGATAGGGT
This sequence comes from uncultured Rikenellaceae bacterium, assembly GCA_947074135.1. Classification (GTDB taxonomy): domain Bacteria; phylum Bacteroidota; class Bacteroidia; order Bacteroidales; family Rikenellaceae; genus Mucinivorans. The sequence continues at coordinate 6,638 of CAMTOL010000047.1, read as the reverse complement.
TTATCTCAATCCTTCGCTCGAATGGCGAATCTCGAACAACACAACATTAACAGCAGAGCTAGACTACCTTCACGACTCACGTACTCCCGACCGAGGAACTGTAAACCTTGCCGCCGATAGTATTAATGCGCTCTACAATATGCCCGACGATAGGTTTCTAGGTTTCAAGAGCGACAGAATTTTCACAAATCAGATGAGCTACTCGGTGAGATTGTCACATCGTTTTGGAGATAAACTATCACTTCGCGCCGTTTATGCAGGTTCGTCGCTTAGCACCGACAATACAGGTGCGAGCACCTCGAAACTTAGTCGCACTGGCGATTTCAATATGCTCATTCGTTCGATTGGTCGCTCACAACGTTCGGACAACAATCAAGTCTTTCAACTCGATTTGGTGGGTCAAGATGTTTACACAGGTCCGATTCGCCACACTTTTCAAGTCGGTGCAGATTTTAGAGCTACAAAAGTATCTTCGACCTCCTTTACCTCAAAAGTGGTTGATACCATCAACGTACTTCAACCATTTTCGAACACTCTGCCGGGCGATGTAGCTCTTACTGCACTCGACCCAACAATCTCGACAGCTTACAGTTATGGCATTCTGGCACAAGATGTTATCACATTCCACAAAACTATCAAAGCAGTACTTGGACTTAGATACAGCTTTGGCAATAGCTACGACAACAGCTCGGCTGGTCAAACAACTGGCGACGCACTAAATCCTATGTTGGGACTTATCATCACTCCAATCGAAGGATTAAATATCTTTGGCTCTTATACCAACACAACCGACATTCGTTCGGCGGCGAACCTCAAAGTTGACGGCACACCGATTGGCGCAAGTACAACACAACAGTTCGAAGTGGGCATTAAATCGGAGTTATTAAATAATCGCCTTCGCGCCAACCTGACCCTATTCTCGGTTATGAACTACAATCTAGCCTATCAAGTCTATGACGAAGCTAATCAGGCTACAGGTCGATACGAACAGGCCGGGGATTTGAGTCGTCGAGGCATTGAGGTTGAGATTAGCGGTAGAGTTCATCGAAACATTGAGTTGATCTTGGGTTACGCCTACCTAGATGCAAAATATGTGGATTCTCCAGCCTATGTCAACGGTTCGACACCAATGAATGCACCAAAACACACTGCCAACGGCTGGATATACTACACCGCTCCGTTTGGTATGACTATTGGAGTGGGTGCATACTATGTAGGTGAACGTCCTGTGAATGACTACACAAAAAAGACTACTCACGCAAATAGCGATCCCGGTGTAAAACCGTTTGACCTTCCTGCCTACACAACCTTGAATGCAACTCTAGGTTACAGCTACAAACGAGCTTCGGTTAACGTAATTTTCAATAACATTACAAACACGCTCGGCTACAACTCCTATTACAGAGGCGGTTTTATCAACAAAATCGATCCGTTTAATGCATCGGTTAGCCTAGCCTATCGTTTCTAGACTACATAATTGCACCTAACCCTATAACTATACTAAAGAATATTATCTGACAAAAATAAAATGACCAACAGAAACATATTTAAAGCTAAGAAGTGGCACTTGTGGTTGTCACTTCCAGCAGGAGTGATTCTAACTCTTATCTGCCTAACTGGTGCAATTATGGTCTTCCAGACCGAACTGACCGAACTCCTTAACAAAGAGCGTTACTATGTCGAGAATAACGAACCGCTCCAAAATAGAGTGAACCTCGATGATTTAGTTGCGGAGGTATCAAAAACATTAAAGAACGACACTATTGTATCGCTCAAAATATCGGAAGATTCTCGCAGAACTATCGAAGCAGGTCTTAGTTCCGCTCAACGCTCATACATCTACATCGACCCCTACACAGCTCAAGTTGTTGGAGCACACAACGTTCGTAGCGGCTTTTTCAATATCGTAATGCGCCTACATCGTTGGCTGATGCTCCCCGATATGGCATTGGGCAAAACAATAGTGGGAATCTCTACTATCTTTATGATTTTTATTTTGATTACTGGCTTTGTTCGTTGGCACAAAGTTCGAAGATATAGAATAAAATGGAAAAATGTAAACTCAATGCGCCGAGTATTCGATCTCCACAAGGTTTTAGGATTCTATGCTGCAATTATTCTATTAGTATGCTGCCTAAGCGGATTAATGTGGTCGTTTAAGTGGTATCAAAATTCGGTTGCAACTATTTTTGGCATCAAAACCGCTCAGCAGCAGCAAGACGGCGCGCGACCTGATAGCGGAACTCAAAGCAGAGCTAAAAGAGATGATGGCGAAAAGAGGGGAGATTCGACGCTTGGCTTAGGATTCTGGGAGAGGGCTTATAATGCATCTAAAGAGGTTATCGACAATCCAAATCACATAACCATCAATAAAAGTGGGGCAATAACAACAAACACCCAACACTCGCCACACCACAGAGCAGCCGATAACTACCGTTTCGACAGAGCTACTGGCTCTGTGTCGCTAGTTTCTAAATATGGCGACACGCAAGATAGTCGCTATATGATGACTTGGGCTTATGTCCTGCACGTAGGTAGCTGGGGTGGAGTCTTCACAAAGATTCTCTATTTCCTAGCGGCACTTATCGGAGCTGCGCTACCCATAACTGGTTATATCCTCTTCTTTAGGCGCAAATTTCGCACCCGTAGCTAGAGTTAACACAAAAAAAGATGCTTCTACCTCGTCTGAAACCAGAGAGATAGAAGCATCTTTTGTATTAAAACTACTGTTTACTATTTCATAAATAGTAGTTCACGATATTTTGGAAGTGGCCAAATTTCGTTATCAACAATCAGTTCCAATTTATCGATATGAATACGCACCTCTTCAATCTTTGGAGCCACATTGTCGTGATAAGCAATCGCTTTTTCACGTTCGCACTCAATCTTATTGGCAACCTTACGAGCATCAACCATCTCATCAACACCAGCACGAATTGCATTAATATGACGAGAAATCTTCTCAATCAACATCATATCACGACCTGCAATCTCTTGAACAACATCAGTAGATTGATACAACTTAACAACCTTATCAACCTTATCGAGAAGTTGCGCTTGGTAACGAGAAGCTACTGGCAGAATGTGATTCATTGCTAAATCGCCAAACACACGAGCTTCAATTTGAATCTTCTTAGTATAAATCTCCCAGTTAACCTCAACTCTTGCGTGAAGTTCTGCTTCACTAAGAATTCCTGTTGATTTAAATAGCTTAAGCGAACCCTCGGCAAGCATACGATCATAGATAAGTGGCACAGAACTCTCACAATCCAATCCACGTTTAGCTGCCTCCGCTTTCCACTCATCACTATAACCGTTACCATCAAAATGAATTGGAAGACTCAAACGGATATATTTTTTAAGAAGTTCAATTATTGCAATTTCAAACGATTTACCTCCCGCAATTAGCTCATCAAGCTCACCTTTGAAGACAAGAAGTTGCTCTGCAACAGCAGCATTAATAACAGTTAGCGCACCGCCACAGTTAGCAGTAGAGCCAACAGCACGGAACTCAAAACGGTTACCAGTAAAAGCAAATGGCGACGTACGATTACGGTCAGTGTTATCAATGAATAGTTCAGGAATGTGTGCAATACCAGTCAAGAAACGTTGTTTAGTATCCATCTTAATTGAGTCATCTTGACCATCATCAATTAGATGATCTAGCACCTCGCTTAGTTGACGACCAAGGAATACCGAAATAATTGCTGGAGGAGCCTCATTTGCGCCTAGACGATGAGCATTCGTAGCACTACTAATAGCAGCTTTCAATAGACCATTGTGACGATGAACAGCAACGAGAGTATTAACCAAGAAGGTCAAGAACTGCAAATTATCCTTCTCCGTTTTACCTGGCGAGTAAAGATTAACACCTGTCGATGTTCCCAGCGACCAGTTATTGTGTTTTCCCGAACCATTAATACCACCAAATGGTTTTTCGTGAAGCGCAATTCTAAAGCTATGTTTACGAGCAAGACGTTTCATAACACTCATAAGCAACAAGTTGTGGTCATTAGCAAGGTTAGCCTCCTCGAAAATAGGCGCAATCTCGAACTGACCAGGAGCAACCTCATTGTGACGAGTTTTAGCAGGAATACCTAACTCCAAACAAGAGTACTCCAAATCGCGCATATAAGCCGCAACACGAGTCGGAATAGAACCAAAATAGTGATCCTCCAATTGTTGGTTTTTAGCACTCTCATGACCCATTAGAGTACGACCTGTAAGCATAAGATCTGGACGCGCTGCCCAAAGAGCCTCATCAACCAAGAAATACTCTTGTTCCCAACCGAGGTAAGTATAAACTTTCTTAACATTCTCATCAAACATTCTACAAATCGAAGTTGCAGCTTTGTCAACAGCCTCAATCGATTTAAGAAGAGGTGTTTTGTAGTCCAAAGCCTCACCAGTATATGAGATAAAGATAGTAGGAATACAGAGTGTACCATCTACAATAAATGCTGGAGAAGTAGGGTCCCAAGCCGAATAACCACGAGCCTCAAAAGTCGAACGAGTACCACCATTAGGGAATGACGAAGCATCGCCCTCTTGTTGCATCAATAGTTTTCCTGAAAACTCTTCAACAACACCACCGTGACCATCGTGCTCGATAAAAGCATCGTGCTTCTCAGCTGTTCCACCTGTTAGAGGTTGGAACCAGTGAGTATAATGAGTAGCTCCATTCTCCATAGCCCACTGCTTCATACCAACCGCTACTGCATCTGCTACATCACGGCTAAGTGATGTATGATTTTCGATAGTGTTCTGAAGAGCGTCAAACACCTGCTTAGGAAGATATTTTCTCATCTTTTCAGTATTGAACACTTTGCAGCCGAAATACTCTGAAGGGCGTAATTCGGGCACTGGTACATTTAGCGCTTTGCGACCAATTGCCGCTTCGACCATTTTGAAACGAAGATTACTCATTTGTTTGTATTTTTTATATATTATTAAAAATTGGGACTACCACTATTTGTAATCCCCGCAAATCATCATAATTATTAAGGGTTGACTCTACTATATTATTTTTCTAAGATTGTTATCTCGCTCTAAAATAGTTATTTATTAAAAAGTCAAAAAAAAGGCACTATTAAAAAATAGCGCCTTAAAACAATTAATAGAACTTGTATCGTTCGTCAACAATGTTACTATTCTCTAACAGTGTTTGGTAGGCTCTATAAAAAGCACTTTGTTGTTGTTCAGCCTCTAACCTTTCTCGAACCACAAGCGAGGAGATAGGATTGCTTGTTACATCGTTTACTTGAGCAACATAGACTGCAGATTTACCAACGATAGGTTTCGAAGTAGCACCTTTTTGAACACCACAAATACCACCTGCAAATGTAGGATCAAATCCAACCTCAGGGGCTAAATATGAGGTAAAAGTAATGTCATTGCTATTGATAGGCTCAACACCTAACGATGCAGCAAGTGAACTAACTGTTCCTCCTTGCATTTTAGATGCCAACATCTCACCTTTCTTATCAACCACAAGAATTTCACGAATCTCACGCTTAACACTCTCAAGTGGAGCTATACCTTCGCTTGTTATCGAATAAAGCGATACAACAACAAACGAATTACCAAACTCCATAACATCGCTCGACGCACCAACCTTAGCGTTATAAGACCAACGAATTACTTCGCGAGAATCTTTATAACCTTGAAGTTCGCGTTGCGAAGGATAAAGAGTAGCAGTGCGTTTTGACAACATACTATCGGCAGCAAGTTGACTAAGCGATTTACTTCTTGCGTTGTTAGCAAAAGTCGATGCACGGTTAAATGCTGCGGCTCTAGTTGTTTCGCTAGGTTCAACTGTGTAACGAATAGTTCCAAGCTGAACTTTCTTGCTCATTCCAATCACATCATTAACCTTAACAAGGTGTAGTGAAGTTGGAAGCGAAATAAGTTTCACTTCGCCTTTCTTCATTGCCATAAGTGGTTCAGCAAACTCAGCAAAGACTGTTTGAGGATCAATTGTTCCTACTACACCACCATTAGCTGCGCTTTGTTGGTCAAGCGAATATGTTGCAGCTGCATTAGCAAAAGTAGAGCTGTTTCTCGAAAGAATAGTAGCTAGACTATCGGCAGTTGCTTTTTGATCTGGTGTAAAAACAATATGCGAGAAGTTAATACTATCTGGAAGAATCTTTACGTCCGAAATACGAGCAAGAACATAGTCATCGCCGCTAATCTCAGGAGCATAAGTTTGAGCAGTTGTCGCAGTGAATGCAAAATTACCTAGTTCGCCACTTAGTTCTCCCTCTTTATAGTAACGGCTATCGAATGGTGACTGAGAGTTAAGCATAACAAACTGTTTAACTTCTTCGGTAGTTTCGAAGTCATTTTTAAGTTCACTCATATATTTTGCAGCAGCACTATAGTCAGCTTGAGAAGGGAGAGCATCGAATACTACGTACTCAATCGAACGCGACTGCGAGCGTTTGAACTGCGGTTGATTATTGTTGTAGTAAGCTTGGATTTCGCTTTCGCTAATCTGTATTGTACTGTCAGCAATAGAGGTAAAGTTATCTGCACCAAAAGAAACAGAGTATGTTGCGCTGTCTAGTGAGGTAATAAAAGCAGCCTGAGCAGAGGTAAGTTAATCCACTTAATGAACCATCTTTTGTAGTTACATC
>CAMTOL010000046.1 GCA_947074135.1 uncultured Rikenellaceae bacterium | reverse complement strand
CTAATACTCAAAATTTATATAAACCAACAAGAAAAATACTAACCACAAACTAAATTAACACAAATACCAAAAAGCCAATTAACTACACTTCAGTCATTTACAAGAATTATCATTGACTATACATTAGTTTAATAATTAAAGAAACAACATACCAAAACTTTTTTAATACATTTCTACAAATCCAAGCACAATACAAATTACTCACAAAATTTCATAAAAAACAATTACGCGAAAATATTTAATAATTTGCCGCTATTAATTTTAATTCGTAGTTTTGCAACACCATAATAAAAATACTTCATTCCTAAAATCTCATTCTTTTACGATTACTTATTATACATAGCTCAACTCCACAACCTTATATAACAAAATACAAGTAGATACATTATTTCTTCAAAAAAAGATACCCTACACCTCTTCTATACTCAAAACCACAACTCTTATTCAAATTATCAACTTTAAACATAAATAAGTGTCACTATTTCTCATTATTCTTCTTGCCATTGGGCTATGTTTCGACTCGTTTGCTGTTTCAATTAGCAGCGGTCTTTCGTGCTCAAAGATTTCCGCATGGAAACCAATTCGTTTTGCCATTATTCTAGCCTTTATGCAGGGAATTATGCCTCTTATCGGCTGGTTGATTACTGGCGAATTCTCGGTCTATATCAAATCGTGGGACCACTGGATTGCATTTATACTGTTACTATTCTTAGGAGGTAAAATGATTTACGGAGCGTTAAAAGAGGGTAAAGAGGAGGAACGGAATGAGGAGTGCAACACATTTTCATTAACAAAAGCAGTGCTGATGGGCATTGCCACGAGCATCGACGCTCTTATTGCAGGCGTTGCACTAGCACTTGTAACAATTGATATTGTAGAAGGCTCACAGACTCAAAATGTATTATTTGCTATTGGCATCATCTTTTTGGTGACATTCTTAGCTTCAATAGTTGGGCTTATGATTGGCAAAGGAATCGGCAAAAGGCTAAATCTAGGTACTAAATCCGAGATAATTGGAGGTATAATTCTAATTTTGATTGGAGCGAAAGTGCTTTATGAACATTTAGGTGAAGATAACGCAATTCCAGCACAGTTAAAAACAGAACAGAGCGACACTAGAGCAAAGGTAATTTGTTTTAATATTCGTTTAGCACATAGTGGCGATGGCGAGTACTACTGGGACAATCGTCGCGAGGCTATAGTTCGAATGATTGAGACCGAGAACCCAGAGTTTCTGGGTATCCAAGAGGGGTTATCGCAACAGGTTAGTTACCTCGACAGCACGCTTTGCAACTACTCGTACATTGGAGTTGGGCGTGACGACGGAGCGGATATGGGCGAGTATTGCGCTATCTATTTTGACACAACAAAGGTCATTAAACACCAATCCGAAAATTTCTGGCTATGCCCTACTCCAGACTCTCCTGCTCTTGGTTGGGACGCCGCTTGCGTTCGAATAGCAACCTGGGGTGAGTTTTCGTTGAAATCAGAACCAGAAAAGAGATTTTTTGTAATTAACACACACTTCGACCACGTTGGAGTGGAGGCTCGTGCTAAGAGTGGCGAAATGATTATAGCTTTTGTTGACTCCATCGCTTCGGGAGCTCCAATGATATTGATGGGCGATTTCAATGCTAAAATCGATGATAACTCACTATCTCCAATACTTGAGAAACTGAACGACAGCCGCCCAAAAGACAGCGACCAAACGCCTTATACTTTCACTGGTTTTGGAGAATTAAGCGAATGGGCATCTGTCATAGACCACATATTTACTAGGGGTATGAAAACTCAAAATTACCGAGTAATTATGGACAACTACTCATCGCCTTGTTCCCAACTCTCCGACCACCTACCCGTTGCGGTTGAGTTTTATGATGTCTTATAGATATTAGGCGTTCAAACTATTAAAGTATATTTTTTTTGCTATATTTACGGTTACAGCAAGTATATACTTTTATCAATAATTTAACAATATACCCAAAACTAATGGCAGGTAATCGCACTTTTACTATTATTAAACCTAATGCGGTTGGCAATCGCAACATAGGTGACATTTGCGCAATGATTGAAAAGGCTGGTTTTCGAATTGTGGCAATGAAGATGACTTATCTTTCGAGAAACGATGCTGAGAAGTTCTATCACGTTCATCGCGGAAAGTTCTTCTTCCGCAACCTCTATCTGTTTATGACCTCTGGTCCAATAGTGGTTATGGTTCTCGAAAAGGAGAATGCAGTTGAGGATTATCGCACACTTATTGGCAAAACAAATCCTGAACTAGCAGAAGAGGGAACGATTCGTAAATTATATGCACAGAGCAAGACTCGCAATGCTGTTCACGCCAGCGACAGTGATGAGAATGCGGCTTGGGAAGCATCATTTTTCTTTAACGACAAGGAGATTATGGATGCAGACTACTGCCTTCCACTTCCAGAAGACGAGATTGACAGCGATTAAGCAATACTCATCAAACTTAATATCGGTTAGAGGCGTCACAATTTACGTTCAGACACCAAAAAGAGCGACTTAAGACAGGTTCTTAAATCGCTCTTTTATGCTACACACTACAAAAAAATAGTTCTAAATTCTACATATCATCGTCGTTCTCGGCAAAGAAGTTTTCTATTTCTCGCCTATCTCGTTTTGTTGGGCGACCTGTTCCTCTATCACGCACTCCAGACGAGGCATAACGAGCCATTTCTAGCTTTTCGAGTTCCGAATCTGGTGTAATATCTTCGAGGTAGTCCGCCACTAGTTTTGCTCCTACTCTACGTTCAAGTAACTCTTTAACTTTGAACGAAAAGAGAGCAGGCATACGCTTAACACTAATAGTATCTCCGACTTTAATTTCACGACTTGGTTTACAATCAATACCATTTAGTAATATTCTGCCACCTTTTAGTGCATCGGCAGCATCGGTACGAGTTTTTGCTAACCGCACCGCCCAAACAAACTTATCAGCTCTTACGCCCATTTTTTTCTTACTCTTTTTTACAGCAAACACTAAGCCTAGCATTACACCGAGTGCAATAATACCCATTTACAAAACTACTCTTTGGGACTCTTTTTAGTATTAACAATGTTCATAGCCTTGTCAACACCCATAAGTGCAAAATTTTCGATAGCCTTAATAGCATCATCTGTAACCTCGCCCATTTTCTCTTTCTCCGCCTCGCTCCACTCGCCTAGCACATAGTCAATCTGTTGTCCACGAGAGAAATCTCCGCCAACACCAACTCTTAGCCTACTGTAGTTTTGCGAACCAAGCACTGTACAAATGTCTTTAAGTCCGTTGTGTCCTCCATCTGAACCTTTGCTTCGCATACGGAGCACTCCAAAATCAAACGCTATATCATCGACGACAATCAACACATTTTCAATTGGAATATTCTCCTTCTGCATCCAATACGCCACCGCTTTACCGCTCAAATTCATATATGTTGATGGTTTAAGCAAGGTTAGCATTTTATTCTTAACCCTAACACTCGTCACATCACCGAGGCGATCAGTTTTGAAGCGAATATCGGCAGCATCGCCACCTTTTTTGGCAACAAAGGCATCTAGAACCTTAAAGCCAACATTATGGCGAGTTTCTGCATACTCACGACCTGGATTCCCAAGTCCAACTATCAAATACTTCATAATAGTAGCAAATATAATAAATTTGTTTTAAATTATCTTTACAAAAAGGAGTCTTAACCAATATTTAGGTTAAGACTCCGAGAAATATCATTAGTAACTAGTAACTAGTCACGAAAATACTATTTTCCTTTTGAAGCAGCAGCAGCAGCGGCAGCAGCACCACGAGCAGCACGAGTCATACGTACAGCACAGATAGCAGTTGTTGCTGGAGTAAGAAGAGTAAGGTTTTCGATGTTCAAATCGCCAACGAAGATACTCTTACCAAGTTGCATTTCAGTTACATCGATATCGATTGAGTCTGGAAGGTGCTCTTCAAGACCAGAAACACGAAGTTTACGTTTTGCCAACTGAAGTTTACCCCCAAGTTTAACACCTTCAGCGTTACCATAAAGTTTAACTGGAAGGTCGATAACGATAGGTTTGTTTTTGATTACACGGTAGAAATCGATGTGAAGTGGTTCGTCAGTTACTGGGTGGTATTGAACCTCACGCATAACCACGCTCTCTTTTTTACCTTCGATATCGAAAACAACGATAAACGATTGAGGAGTGTAGATAAGTTTTTTGATGTCTGTTTTTTCTACAGAGATGTGAACAGTATCGCCACCACCATAGATTACACAAGGAATAGCACTCTCAGAGCGAACAGCTTTAGATGCTTTTTTGCCAAAATCTTCACGTTTTTTAGCTGAAATCTCAAGATTTTTCATCTTTTTGTTTTAATTATTATGGTGTTACTCAGCGTGGTACCCTATTGCAAACGCCCCATCACACCGTTTTATAGGGCGCAAAGATAATACTTTTTTACTAACCTACAAACAGTTAACCAATTTAGAACTAAATTAATTGCTAACATTATAAATTAAACACCTCAATGATGATTAATTGTAGATTAATGTTTTGAGATGAGTGCATAGAAATTCGTTTCTATTCATTATCTTTGTTCGATATTTCTGTAAACCGATAAACTAGTTTTAGTGTGGCATATCAAAGTAAAATAACCGAGCGTCAACGTGCTCTTATCATACTTCTTATCGACCAAAGTGGCTCGATGAGCGAACTTTACGGCGGAACTCAACTACTGGGCACACACCCTAGAACCAAAGCTGAAATTGTAGCTCAAGCATCAAACCTGCTACTGATGAATATTGTTGACCGATGTTGCCAAGGAAACGTTTACAAACACTACTTCGACATAGGAGCAATAGGCTATTCAGGCAAAGGTGTTTACTCGCTACTGAGCGATGGCAGATGGTTACTTTCGCCCTCAGAGATGGCGGCAACAGTCAAAAGTCGCTCTAAAATATTGCGCAGAGTCAAAAGCGTTGAAGGTGTGCCTATATCCTACTACACTAGCATAAAAGTATGGATTGAGCCTTACTGCGACGGTCCTACCCCAATGCTACAAGCAACGAACAGAGTTAGCGAACTACTCCACTCGTGGCAAAACAACCAAAAACTTAAAAACAACTTCCCTCCTATAATCATTCATATCACCGATGGAGAGTTTACAGACGCCAATGAAGAGGAGTTAATATCGGTTCGTAATAGAATAACAGCTCAAGGAACTGATGACGGTGAGCCTATCTTCTTCAACTTCCATATTTCAGGAACTAGCAGCGAAGGGATAATGTTCCCAACCTCAATAGATGAACTTCCTGTTGAAGCACACCTACTTTACAAACTATCGTCAACTCTACCAAATATATACAACTCTCACATTGCGGAACTCAAAAACGACACTGAAACGCAAGAGAAAAAATACAGAGGAGTAAGTTTTAACCTTCCTATCTCAGACTTTATAAAAGCACTAGAAATAGGTACCACAACCACCGATCAGCTACATTTATGATATACCCAACAATTAGAGCATATATCGAAGCGCTGAACACTCCAAAACGGTGTTTTAGGAGCATTAACGGCATTACCATTGAACGCGACAATGAGAACGAGCCTATCTTTAAGGCTTCGTCACGATTTGTTTGCTTTAAAGTAAAATACAAAAAAGAAGATTATTTGCTTAAGCTATACACCGACACACCAAAAGAATCAGATGCAGTATTGCCAAAAGGAACTTTACTATTGAACGATGAGTTGATGGCGGAGGCTGGCGGAGAGCTTAAATATTGGAGCGTTGTGTTAGAACCATATAGTGAAGACGTATTGACAACACAAACACAAGGCGTTCAAACTAGCGAAAACAGAGAACCATACGAACAGAACGGAAAATGGGGTTTTAAAAACGATTTAGGTGAAGTTGTTATTAATGCACATTACGATTCAGTTGAGTTGTTTGCCGAGGGCAGAGCTGTAGTTTGCAAGAATGGGTTATATGGATTAATTAACAACATTGGAGAGGTTATTATCGAACCTATTTACGACGAAATATCTTACGACGAATCGCACCTATGTTACGTTGATTATCAAGGGAAATATGGAGTAATTAATCGTAGTGGCGACACTATAGTTGAGTGTCAGTGGGATTGGACTGGCAAATACTCAATGGGGATGTTATGTGTCGAACTAGGAGGAGTGTATGGTTATGTTGACCAAAAAGGAAAAGTGGTAATCGATCTAAAATATAGCGATGCAACATCATTTGATAGCAATGGCTACGCAAAGGTATGTTTCGATGGCGAGTATGTAAATATAGACAGAGAAGAGTATAGAGTATAATCTGTGATTACAGTTCACAACACAGAAAAAAGGAAAATGGAAGAGAAATACGCACTTACGCCGCTGATGCGGCAATACTACAATATCAAGGCAGAGTATCCAGATGCACTGTTGTTATTCCGCGCAGGTGACTTTTACGAAACATTTGGCGACGATGCAGTTAAAGCGAGTGGCATTCTTGGCATTACGTTAACCAAACGTGCCAATGGGTCGGCAAGCAGTGTTCCACTGGCTGGATTTCCGTACCACGCCATTGACAACTACCTCGACAAATTGGTTTTGGCAGGAGAGCGAGTGGCAATCTGCGAACAGCTAGAAGATCCGAAACAGGCTAAAGGTATTGTAAAACGTGGTGTCACTGAATTAGTTACACCTGGTGTAAGTTACAACGATTCTATTCTTCGACACAAAGAGAACTCATTTCTTGCAGCCATCTTTTTTGCACAAAGCGGGTCTAAAAACCAGAACATTGGACTATCACTTCTCGATATTTCGACTGGCGAGTTCTATGTTTGCGAAGGCAACAGCGCGTTTATCACAAAGGTTGCCGCTACCCTATCGCCCAAAGAGATTCTATATAGCCGAACTCAAAACGATGCTTTTACGCAGCACTTTGCGGGCATCCAAGCAAGTTCTTATAGACTAGACGAGTGGGCTTGGAACGAGAGTACAAACCGCGATAAACTGCTCCGACAACTTGGCGTTAAAGCGCTCAATGGTGTTGGCATTGAGTCGCTTTCGTTGGGCGTGACTGCTGCTGGAGCTATACTCCACTACTTGCAGTACACCAAACACGACTCACTTTCGCATATTAACTCAATTTCGAGGCTCGACGAAAATAAATATGTACTTATTGACCGTTACTCGCTTCGTAACCTAGAGTTATTTCACTCAACGTCGGAGGGTGGAACTGCGCTTATCGACATTATTGACAGCGCAACATCGCCAATGGGCAAACGTATGGTTAGACGATGGTTAGCTCTTCCGCTAAGGGACAAGGAGTCAATCGAAAAACGCTATGATGCGGTTAGTTACTTAATCTCAAACGAAAATCTAAGGAACGAACTGACCGAAAATTTTGCAGCTATTGGCGATGCCGAACGCATTATTGCAAAGGTTGCTGCGCTAAGAGCGATGCCTCGTGATTTGGCACAACTTAGCCGCTCGATTGGGTCGATGGAACACATCAAAAGTCTTTCGGTTTCAGACCCTGATAGTAAACTAATCGAAATTGCATCGCAAATTGAGGATTTGAGCGACGTTCGTAAAAAAATTGCACTAACGCTGTGCGAAGAACCTGCCGCTGCACTTGGCAAAGGCAATGTTATTGCAGCGGGAGTTAGCAGCGAACTCGATGAACTTCGGAGCATTTCGAATAGCGGCAAAGAGTATCTCAACCGTATGGCGGAGCGTGAAATTGAGAGAACTGGGATAACCTCGCTCAAAATTAGCTACAACAACGTTTTTGGCTACTATATTGAGGTTCGAAACACACATAAAGATAAAGTTCCTGTTGAGTGGATTCGCAAACAGACACTCGTTAGTGCCGAACGTTACATAACCGAGGAGCTAAAAGAGTACGAAAACAAAATCCTAGGTGCTGAAGGTCGTATTTTGCAGATTGAGAATGAGATATACGCAGAACTCATTGGTTGGTTACAGCAGTGGGTTGCTAGAATGAAAACTTCGGCAATGGCAACGGCGCAAATCGACGCACTACTTAGCTTTTCGATTACTGCCATTACCAACAACTATTGCCGAGCAACGCTTAACGAAAAAGGATCAATCAAAATTAAAGACCTACGACACCCTGTTATCGAAAAACGATTGCCGATTGGAGAGAACTATATTCCTAGTGATGTTGAGCTTAACAGCAAGGACAAACAGATACTATTGATTTCGGGTCCAAATATGAGTGGTAAATCGGCGCTGCTTCGCTCGGTTGCCATTGCAAATTTGATGGCTCAATGTGGTTCGTTTGTGGCTGCAAACGAGGCTGAATTGATACTAAGTGATAGGATTTTTACTCGCGTCGGAGCAAGTGACAACATTTCGAGTGGCGAATCAACTTTTATGGTCGAGATGCTAGAAACTGCCAATATTCTGAACAATCTGACAGACTCTTCACTAGTGATACTGGACGAGATTGGGCGTGGCACAAGCACCTACGACGGCATTTCGTTGGCTTGGGCGATTGTGGAGTTTATTCACACATCTTCGACTGCCAAAGTGTTGTTTGCAACCCACTATCACGAACTTGGCGAGATGTACAAACAGTTCGAACGCATCAAAAACTATCACATTGCAGTCAAAGAGATTGAGGGCAAAGTTATTTTCTTGCGCAAACTGACTGAAGGCGCTGTCGAACGCTCGTTCGGTATCCACGTAGCTCAAATGGCTGGTATGCCGCTTTCTGTTGTTCGTCGTGCTCAAATGATACTTTCGGAGTTGGAAGAGAAACGTGCTGGTGTTGCTGTTTACGAAGAGTCGGCAACCAAACAAGCACTTGAGGTGGCAGGTCAAAAACCACTACAACTTAGTATCTTTCAAATGGACGACCCTACCCTTTCGGCTGTAGCTGACAAAATTAGAGGCATCGACATCAATGCACTCACTCCACTAGAAGCACTCAACAAATTGAGCGAAATTAAAAATATATTAGGTATTAAAAAGTAAATAAAACAGGTGAGTTTTATGTTTTACTTTAAATTAATTTTAACTATATTTGTCAAATATGTTTAAAAAAAAGTAAAACATTTTAAAAATAATAGAACTTATGAAAAAGACACAAGAATTTATCGCTACAAACAAGGAGCGATTCCTCGAAGAGCTATTTGAACTCCTACGTATTCCCTCTATTTCGTCTATCGCCGCACACGCTCCCGATATGCAACGTGCTGCCGAGTGGCTTAAAGCAAAACTCGAAAAAGCTGGAGTTGATAGAGCTGAAATCTTCCCAACCGACGGACCTGCTATTGTTTATGCAGAAAAAATTATCGACCCTGCTAAACCAACAGTGCTTGTTTATGCCCACTACGACGTAATGCCAACAGACCCTGCAGAATTGTGGACTTCTGATCCATTCGAACCAGTGATAAAAGATGGCAAAATCTATGCTCGTGGCGCAGATGACGACAAAGGTCAAGGCTATATGCACGTAGCTGCATTCGAGGCTATGGTAAGAAGCGGCGAACTTCCTTGTAATGTTAAGTTTATGCTTGAAGGTCAAGAGGAGATTGGTTCGGGCGAACTAACTAAGTGGTGCGAAACTCACAAAGAGTTGTTGGCAGCCGACATTATTCTAGTTTCAGACACTTCGATGCTTGGACTAGCTACTCCATCGATTACTTGTGGACTTCGAGGTCTAGCATACATCGAACTAGAGGTGACAGGTCCTAATCGTGACCTACACAGCGGTCTTTATGGCGGTGCTGTTGCCAACCCTATCAACATTCTTTGCGATATGATTTCAGAATCAATCGATAAAGATGGCAAAATCACAGTTCCAGGCTTCTACGACAATATTTACGAATTCTCGGCAGAAGAACGTGCAGAAATTGCAAAAGCTCCTTTCAGTGACGAAGATTTCAAAAAATCAATCAACATTGGAGATATTCAAGGCGAAAAAGGCTATACTACTATGGAGCGTAAGGGTATTCGCCCAACGTTTGACGTTTGCGGCATATGGGGTGGATATATTGGCGAGGGTGCTAAAACCGTTATCCCTAGCATTGCAACAGCTAAAATCTCAACTCGCTTGGTAGCTGGTCAAGACTTTAAACGTATCACTCAACTATTGACAGAGCATTTCGAACGTATTGCACCAAAATCAGTAACAATCAAGATTACTCCATCGCACGGTGGCGTACCATACATTGCTCCAACCGACACCAAAGCATACAAAGCAGCTTCGGCAGCAATCGAAACTACGTTTGGCAAAAAACCACTTCCTTTCTATAGCGGTGGTAGTATTCCAATCATCTCAACTTTCGAACGTATCCTAGGCATTAAGTCGATTCTTATGGGCTTCGGACTAGATAGCGATGCTATTCACTCGCCAAACGAGAGCTATCAACTCGATTGCTTCTACAAAGGAATCGAAACAATTCCATATTTCTATAAAGAGTTCTCGAAATAACCAAATAGAAAATTAGACCAGAGAGGTAGCTAACTTTAACTAGCTACCTCTCTGTTTTTAGGATAATATTAGGTAAAGTATAATCGTAGAAATAAACCACAGAAAGAGCAAAAAAAAGTGCTATAATCAACATATAGCACTTCTCTTATAATCTCAATAGAAGGATTACTCCTTTTCAGTAATCTTAATTGTTGGCACTGTAATTGGGGGTGTACCTTTGTTGGTGAATGGATCATTTGGATTGATGATCGTAGCCTCGTTTTTAAGTCCCTGCTTAATATCGTAAACCAATTTGGAATTTACATCAGTAAACGAGTTCCACTTAGTTCTTTTTTCGTTTAGAGAAGCACTTAAAGCATCACGCTGAGAATTAATCTCTTTTTGAGTATTATCTCTAACAGCATCGGCCTGAAAACCAAAATGGGTATCACCCTTCACATAAGAGCCAAAGGTAAAGACAATGTTATGATATTTTTCGACTGGTTTATCATTTTTATCGAGCGATGGTTTTCCCCAAGGAGGTAGGCTTTTAATAGCCCCAATAATTGCATAATCCACCCAAGTATTGTATGATCTTTGAACTGCAAGTTTTTCGATATTTCCAAGTGTATCAATCACAAATGAAGCTACCATAAATCCATCTAGCTTTTTGATTTGTTCAGGATCTAGTTCAACAACAAGATTGGAGGCAATAAAACTAATAATTTGGTTGCTCTCCTTCTCATCTCCGAAAATAGGATTAAAACGTTGCTTTACCTTATTATTAGACTCAGATTCAGCAGAACGTTCAATTGTTTTTCTAGGATCATCGTCATTAGAAGCATTCACATTAAACGTGTTGCTAAATGCATTTAAGATTGTTGCACTAAAAATTAGTGATAGAGTTATAACACATTTTTTCGATCTTCTCATATCTTGCTCTACCAAATTATTTCTTGGATTTAAGGATGCTATTTATTGTATAACGATTTTGCAAAGTTATTATTATTTATTAATACGTCAAATTTTAATTTTTCACTCTCACTTACTCAACACAGCATTTTATCCGTTATATTCGCTTGGCGAAACACCAAACTGTTTCTTAAAGCTAGTCGAGAAGTGAGAAAGGGTACCAAAACCAGTCATATCAGCAATCTCAGATATGTTATACCTACCCTCTTTAATCAACTCTGCCGCGCGATTCAGCTTATAAGTTCTAAAGAAAGTGCTAGGTTTCTCGCCTGTCAGCCCTTTAATTTTGTAATAGAGTTTAGTTCGCGAAATTTTGAGTATCTCGGTTATGTGCGAAATATCTAGCTCGCTGTTCGATAGCTCTCCCTCCATTAATTTATAGAGCTCACCCATAAGTTCGCTATCTTGAGGCGATAGCTCATTTTCGGCAATCTCTTCTTTCTTTGTCGTACTACCAAGTATAGTTCTAACTTTCTCTCTGTTTCGAAGTTGTGAGTTAATCAGAGCAAGTAGA
>CAMTOL010000045.1 GCA_947074135.1 uncultured Rikenellaceae bacterium | reverse complement strand
GATATCTCTTGTCTAAAAACCAGGTATGGGGCATGAGGTGAAACACCCATGTACTTTAAGGCTGTCAGGGTTGTGTTTTCAAGTCGAGTGGGTCTAAGTGACCAGTTTGGGTTTGGGCTACTTTTTGATGCAAGAGTTAAATTTGGGTTGACAGGCGTCAACAACTGTGAGAATGTTAATATTAGCAGTATTTACGACGATATTAGTAAAGCTAAGAATATGTCATTCTGTCTTATGGTAGGTTGGAGATTCTAGTTAGTTTAGGCTTGATAAAAAAATAGAGCTTAACTCCATATGCGAGTTAAGCTCTATTTTTTTGCTTTATAGTATGGGGTTGAACTCTCTTAGAGTATCAGCATAGCATCGCCATATGTTCCGAAGCGGTAACCCTCGTTTTTAGCGATTTTATAGAGTTCCATAATCTCATTGTAGCCTGTAAATGCAGAAACCATCATCAACTGAGTGGTGTATGGTAGATGAAAGTTTGTTACCATACAGTTTGCAACAGAGAAATCATACGGCGGAAAAACAAATTTATTAGTCCAGCCGTCAAAAGGTTTTAATTCTCCTTCGCTCGATACGGAGCTCTCAATTGAACGCATAACAGTAGTGCCAACTGCACAAATCTTTTTGTTTTTCTCTTTCGATGCGTTTACAAGTGCACTAGCTTCTTGAGTAATGATAACTCTTTCAGAATCCATCTTGTGTTTAGTCAGATCCTCAACGTCAACTGAGCGAAATGAGCCTAGACTTACGTGTAGTGTGATTTCTGCTGTATTAACACCTTTAATTTCGAGGCGTTTAAGCAGGTGTTTACTGAAGTGAAGTCCAGCTGTTGGGGCTGCAACTGCGCCCTCTTCTTTGGCGTAGATTGTTTGGTATCGTTCGGTATCAATCTCTTCTGGTTTCTCGCGAATCCAGCGGGGTAGTGGCATTTCGCCTAGTTTATATAGTGCATCTCTAAACTCTTCGTATGTTCCGTCGTATAGGAATCTAAGGGTACGACCTCTTGAGGTAGTGTTGTCGATTACCTCGGCAACCATAGCATCGTCATCGCCAAAATATAGTTTGTTGCCGATGCGTATTTTGCGAGCTGGTTCTACTAGTACGTCCCATAGTCGCATCTCAGAGTTGAGTTCTCGCAGTAGGAACACTTCGATTTCTGCGCCTGTTTTCTCTTTATTTCCATACATACGCGCAGGAAAAACCTTTGTATTGTTCAGAATCAATACGTCGCCATCTTTGAAGTAGTTAATCAGGTCAGAGAACAGCTTGTGTTCTAGTTTTTTTGTACGTCTATCGTAAACCATTAATCTAGAGCCGTCACGGTCGTCGGTTGGATATTTTGCCAACATATCTGGCGAGAAGTCGTACTTGTACTGCGATAGTTTCATTATCGTTTTTATTGTTTATGTTTGAGAATTGCTCAAAAAAAGAGAGCAAAATATTTATATAATACGTAATTATGTCCTATTTTGTTTCATTCTACAGCCTCTTTTTTATATTGGCATAGAATTTCGGATGCTTGATCAATGTTTAGTGCCTCGCCATCTAAAAAGCCACCGCTTTTGGTTCTTCGAAGTTCAGTTAGGTGCGCACCACTATCAAGCATTGTGCCAATATCACGCGCCATTGAGCGAATGTAAGTCCCTTTGCTACACTCTGTTCTAATTTTGACGTAGGGCATTTCAATACTAAGAATTTCTATATCATAGACTTCGATTTGTGCTGCTTTGATATCTACCTCTTCGACTGCTGCGCCGTCACGAGCCAGTTCGTAAGCGCGTTTGCCGTCTATTCTTTTAGCGGAATAGAGCGGTGGGATTTGGTTTTGTGTACCTCTCAACTTTTCTACCGCCTCGCGTATCATATCTTCGGTGATATGTTCGGTTGGAAATCTCTCTGAGATAGGATGTTCGAGGTCGAACGATACGGTTGTGGCGCCGAGTTCGATAGTGAAGAGGTACTCTTTGCGTTCGGCTTGGAGGTCATTTACTTTTTTAGTGTCTTTTTCGGTACAGACCACAAGGACTCCAGTAGCAAGAGGGTCTAGTGTGCCGGCGTGTCCGACTTTCACTTTTCTGGGGTATCCATTTTTAAGCATAACGTTTCGCAGTTTGCGAATCACGTCTGTCGATGTCCACCCGTAAGGTTTATCAATATTTAGAATCATATGAAATTTACCAAATTAGAGCAATTATACCAATAACGGCGCAGTAGATTGCAAACCAGTAGAGTTTGCCACGACTTACAATGCGTATCATAACTTTACAGGCAAATAATCCGCTAATATACGCCGCCAAGAAGCCGCTAATCAATGCAACCGTCGAAATACCCGAAGACGCAGGCGAAAACTCCCCCTTTACCAGTTCCAAAAAAGCTTCGCCTAAAATTGGCACCAGCACCATCAAGAACGAAAACTGCGCAATCTCTTTTTTGTCCACACCTAGCAATAATCCTGTTGAAATCGTTGCCCCAGAGCGTGAAATTCCCGGAAGTACCGCTACAGCTTGAGCCAAACCTATGGTGAAAGCTCGTGAACAGTTTATTGGTTTTGGATTTTTTGGTGCTAGAAAGTATGAGAGTGTAAGCAACGCAGCAGTAATGAGCAGCATCGACCCAACTAACTTCAACCCTTCTCCAAAGAAATTCTCGACCCAACCTTTGAAAAACAATCCAACGACCATAACTGGAATCATCGAAATGACAATCAACAGCACATACTTTGTTTGAGGATTAATTTGAAATTTAAAAAGTCCTGTAAAAAGATCTAAAAGTACCTTCCAGAATACTGTAATTGTGGCAAGTACGGTTGCAGCGTGAACTACAACGCCGAATGTCAGCATAGCCTCTTGGTTGAGGTTTACGCCCAACACGTCGTTTGCAATTACGAGGTGTCCACTACTACTAACGGGTAGAAACTCGGTCAATCCTTGAACAAGACCGAGTAGTATCGCTTCAAAAACCTCCATAGTTTATTTTAGTTTTTAAAGCGTTTAAAGATGGCAATAGCTTCGACTGCAAAACCAGCGATAAGCACAATTGGGGCAACCCAAAGACGACGAAATGAGTATATTTCGTATGAAAATTCGGTTTCAGGATTTTCGGCACCGCCACCAGAGAGCAGTATAAACCCTAGAACGATAAGTGCCACTCCGACACCCATCAAAATGTAGTTTTTCTTACTGAAAGTCATATCTTTTTTATGAATTATTTGTCTATTTTTATTTTTGAACTGCAATCGAAAGTGCTGTTGAGAGTAGCGTCATTACTGTTGAGCCAACAATCAGCACAGCTGAAATTAGCGGCAGAGTGTCGTACGAAAATTCCAATTGGGGCAGTACCATATCTGAGGTTTTAATGGTAAACCAAAGTAGCCCAGTGGCAACGCCTCCACTTACCACTCCGCTTACCCACGCCCAACGATAGCACCTCGAGCTAAGTATTGGACGCAGTTGGTAGTCATAACAGTTGAATGTTGCTCCAATCGATAACTTTATCAACACAAAGCAGATAATAAGTGCCACAACTCCCACAACTCCACCTAGCCACATCGAAAACTGCTCCATTAGTTTGGTTGTCCGTTCAATCTCTTCGACTATCGCATCTTCGCTCTGAACGCTTTCGACCCAATCGAGTTGTTTTACGGTTTGTTTAAACTCGTTAATGCCTTCTCTTGCTCCGCCAACTGTTTTTATTGTAACCAAGAACGAGCTAGGCAGTACGCCAACGCCTGCCAGTTCAGTAAAATTTACTCCTAAGTGGGAGGTGAAGTCGCGTTCTGCTTTAGTGCTGTCAATATACTCAACAGAACGTATTATCTCGATTTTTTGCAGCTCTTTTGTTGTTGCAAAAGGGTCGATTCTTTCGCTATCTTTAACTGTTATTGACACTTTCAATTCGCCTCTGAGATCTTGCAGTGTTTTCTATGCTTCCAAAACGACATATAGATCTACGCCTACCAGATAGAGTGCTACCGATATTCCTATTACTGAGGCTATTCTGCCTGTGTAAACTCGTCTATTCATCTTTTGTTTTTGATATTATGAGGGTATGAATCCAGAGTGCAAATATAGCAATTAACCACAAAATAATTGCACTAGTCGAAACGGCTGCAATACTCATCATAACTTTGCTATTAGGTTGCACAAAAACCCACTCTACGGTGTGAACTCCACTAGGTACTACTACTCCACGTAGCACATAATCCACCTCGATTGGTGTAGCTAACTCGGAGTCAATCGAAACTACCCAATCTTTGTGAAAAATTTCGCTAAAGAGGATTAGGCGATTATTTTGGGTTTGAACCTCGTATTTCAGTCTATTTGGTTCATAGCTTATGAGTTGCACATAGTCGTTAGAGTCTGGAATTGCACTAATGTCGGCAGATTTTAGTGCGTCACGATATTTTTCGTTTACAATTGCCACATAGCTAGGGTTAAACTCTTGCGAACCTAGCATTTGCAGCTCTTGAGCGGTGCTGTTTACCCAGATTACACTATCAATGACTGTTGCGCTACCAATTGCGCTTGGGTTTTGTTCAACTCCTTCGCTGGTTATGAAATACTTTGTATTTAGCATATCATAGACTTTGTGGTTCATTTTCGAGAGGTGAGCATCAATAAGTTCCTGATAGCGACCCATTTTGGCAGCGTGATAGCCGCCTATTGAGCGGTGGAAGTATGAGGCTCTTGACGATGAGAATGGATTGCCAGTCGAGAAGTCGGCAACTCTAAAGTCGCTCTTATCTTGAAGTATAGTTTTGTCGGCATCAGTTGCAACAACTGTTTTTGCTTCACGTTTTGACACAAAATCATCACTCGAAACATACCTGCGGTCAACGCCAAAGAGATCGAAGATGACAAGTGCCGCAACACAAGCCACCATAATTGCCATTTTTTTGATTGCACCTTTTATATAGAGCCACAACACTAATGCAGTTGCCAATATCAATAAAAGTGTACGAAGTGAGTCTGCTCTAAGCAGTGCTGCACGTTCGCTCTCCATCGCCACAAGTATATCGTTAGGCAGTCCCATAGCCCCATCGTTAGCTCCTGTGAAACTCATTAATGCAGGGAGAATTAGAGCTGAAATCAGCGCAAAACCTCCAGCAATTGCAGTTGAGATGAAAAGAGCATTTTCGGTTTTAACGGGTGGTGTGTATGTAATAGGCAGTCCGCTAGTCATTTTGTAGAGTTTGCACAATCCAAGTGACGCAAGTAGCGGAATTGACCACTCGACAACAACGAGTATCATCGATGGCACTCTAAATTTGTTGTAAAGCGGAAAGTAGTCGATAAATAGGTTTGTGAACCACCCTAAGTTATGTCCCCAAGCTAACAATAGAGCTAGTAGGGTAGGGGCAATAATCCACCATTTGTACTCGCCTGGCAGTAGGAACAGCGCAAAGAGAGCTAGGAAGATTATAACAGCACCAATGTAAACTGGTCCTTCGGTAAATGGTTGTGAGCCGTGATATGAGGGTAAGTTTTTATAGTAGTCCTTAGGTACTTGATATTTCGAGAGTGTATGGTCAACATCGCCACCCTCTTTAAAATTACGACCACCACCAGCAAAATTAGGAATAAACAGATTAAATGTTTCGCTTTTGCCGTAGCTCCACGCTGTAATGTAATCTCTGTCAAGTCCTGAAGTCTTGTTTGGGTCTTTTTCATTGGTTTCATTCGCAGTTTCATTTGCTCCTCCACGAGTCGAAACTTTGGTGTAGTCGGCAATGTAGTATAGTCCTACAATGTTGCTCCCAACGCCTAGTGAGGCTGCAAGTAGTAGTACTGCCGATGCTTTAGCAAATCGACTAAGTAGCTTTGTTTTGAACGAAACCACGAGCTGCATAATAACAAGAGCCGCTATAACAAAGAGGAAGTAGTAGGTTATTTGGTGGTGCGATGAGCCGACGAGCAGAGCCGTAAAGAGAGCCGATAGTGCGCCACCTGTCCACATACGTCCACGATAGGTGTACCAAATCGAACCAATGAGTGGTGCTACCCATTGTAAAGCCCACATTTTAGTAATATGCCCAGCCGAAATTATGATAGGGAAGTAGGTCGAGAGTCCATAAGCGAGGCTACCCACAATCGCCACCCAAGCATTAACGCCCATAAGCAGTAGCATTAGGTAAAAACCTGCCATTGCTAGGAAAAGCATCAGAATTGAGTTCTCGGCGTGGTGTAGGTTGACGAGCGAGAATAGATGAAAACCGTGGTCCATAGACATTGTGTAGGAGGGCATACCGCCAAACATACGTCCGCTCCAGTTGGGGTGTTCGCCGTAGGTGGCAATATATTGGTCAATATCTTGCACCATACCCTCGTGGTTGATAACGTCGCCTTGGCGCAGTGCTTTGTCCGACAGTTCGGGATAAAACATTGCAGCCGAAACGACAGCAAATACTACTAGTGCAACAATGTGCGGAAGAACGGATTTAATAAACTTTTGCATCTATCTTATATCTTTATTCAATTGTTTCAATCAAAAAACTGACGGGTCGGAAGCCATCGTTACACGAAATCATAGCCGAATGGGGATTTTTCATCCAACCATCATAAAAATTACCGCCACCTCGTGCCAACTCTTCCACAAACTCACGCATCGAACCCCAAGCGCTCTCACACAACCCATCTGGTTTCTCGCCTCCAATTGCCACATAAACAGCTCCTTGTTCTGTTTCGCAGGCGTGTTCAATTGGGTTCTCATACTTTGCCGCCAAATCGCTATGAAATACCTTGCGTACAACAGTTATCCTAACATCTTTCATCGCCTCTTTGTGATTAATTTATACAACCAAGCAAATAAAATGCCCCATAGCGCACCCTCAATTAGTCCCAACGCAACATCGTAAGGGTAGTGAACGCCAAGGTAAATTCTAGAGTAGCTCACCACTAAAACCCAAACTGTGAGCAATGCCCAAATCCATCCCTTGCGTAACACAGCACCACAGTAAATGGCAATTGCAATACAGTTTGCTGCGTGCGAACTAATCGTGCCATACAACCCCCCTCGATAATCATAAATCCCCGTATGTACCAAACCCTCTAATGGTTCGTAGTGCGATGGTCTTAATTTAGGTAAGTACATTTTAGCCAAATTTGCCGTTTGGTCGGCTGCAAGTATCAGCAGAACCACGCCTAGAGCAAACCACAGTAGATTGCGAGTGCCAACCTTGCGCCACACTCCCCAAAGTAGCAGTATGTAGAGCGGAATCCACGTAAATCTGCCTGATATGTAGTACATTAAAAAATCGAGTGTCGCACCGCCATCGCCATTAAGCGAGAGCAGTAACGACACATCGGTAGTTGTAGGCTCAATCATATTAATTCATAATTCATAACCCATAATGCATAATTATTTTATTAATAACGCATAGCTAATTGTTATAATAACCAAAATTATGCATTGTGAATATGCATTGAAAGTTAGCTCTCAAGACCAGAGAAGCCAGTTATAATTGGCATCTCTGGAGTGTGCATTCCAATCTTGCCCACTGCCTGTTCGTAGCGAGCGATATTATCTTCGAGTGCCGTTAGTAGGCGTTTTGCATTCTCCGGAGTTACAATTATACGACTCTTAACCTGTGCTTTAGGTTGCCCCGGCATAATACGCACAAAGTCAAGTACAAATTCGGTTGTTGAGTGCGAAATTATAGTCATATTCGAGTAGGTGCCTTGTGCTATCTCCTCGTTAATCTCTATATCGAGTTCGTTGTTTATATGTTGTTCTGCCATTTTTTTTTCTTTTTGCGAATATTATATTTTGTAAAAGTTGTCAGATTGGGGTTCAGGCAGCGCAAGGCAGCCAACCCCAATTCTGCGTTTTTTTTACATTTTTTCAGGTGAGTAATTAGGTGCTTCGCGAGTAATTGCCACATCGTGAGGATGCGACTCACTCATACCACTAGCCGTGATACGAATAAATTGCGCTTTTTTCAATTCGCAAAGATTAGCCGCTCCGCAATACCCCATACCTGCACGCAATCCGCCAATCATTTGGTAAATAACCTCGCTAAGCGACCCTTTATACGGCACACGAGCTGCAATTCCTTCGGGGACTAGCTTCTTAACATCGTCTTCAACGTCTTGGAAGTAGCGGTCTTTCGAACCTTTCTGCATAGCCTCCAATGAACCCATACCTCGGTAGGATTTGAATTTACGTCCGTTGTAGATAATTGTTTCCCCTGGGCTCTCTTCAACCCCTGCAAACAATCCTCCAGCCATAATAGTATCAGCACCCGCTGCTAGGGCCTTAACAATATCGCCTGAATAGCGAATGCCGCCATCACCAATCACTGGAACACCGCTGCCCTCAAGCTCTTGAGCTACATCAAAAATAGCAGTTAGTTGTGGAACGCCAACACCGGCAATTATACGAGTTGTGCAAATCGACCCTGGTCCAATACCAACCTTAACACCGTCGGCACCTGCATCAGCAAGCATACGAGCTGCAGCTCCAGTTGCAATATTGCCAACAACAACATCAATATGTTGGTGTTTCTCTTTGACAGCTTTAAGTTTGCCAACAACGCCCAGAGTGTGACCGTGAGCGGTGTCAATAACAATTGCATCAACTCCAGCCTCGACTAGTGCGTCAACTCTGTCCATAGTGTCGGCGGTTACACCTACTCCAGCTGCAACTCTAAGGCGACCTTTTGAGTCTTTAGCTGCGTTTGGGTTATCTTTGACTTTGGTAATATCTTTGTATGTAAGTAGTCCTACTAGTTTGCCTTCGGCATTAACTACAGGTAGTTTTTCGATTTTATTTTCGAGCAGAATTTGCGACGCTTTGGTCAAATCTGGGTTCATTGTTGTTACCAGATTTTTGCTAGTCATCACCTCCTCGATTTTACGTGCCATATCGGTTTGGAAGCGTAAATCTCGGTTTGTAACAATACCGATGAGTTTGTGCGACTCATCGACCACTGGAATACCGCCAATTCTATTTTCACGCATTAAGATAAGCGCATCGCCAACAGTGTGCTCTTTGCTGCAAGTTACAGGGTCATAAATCATACCGTTTTCTGCACGTTTAACCTTGCGAACTTGAGCTGCTTGCTGTTCGATAGTCATATTTTTGTGAATAACACCTATGCCGCCTTGACGCGCAATAGCAATAGCCATATCAGCCTCGGTAACAGTGTCCATAGCTGCCGAAACGATTGGGGTGTTGAGTGTAATTCTGCGAGAGAATTTGGTTGCGATACTAACGTCGCGTGGTAGAACTTCAGAGTAGGCAGGGACGAGTAGAACATCGTCGAATGTAAGCCCAGTTGTTGCAATTTTGTCTTCGATTAGTGCCATAGCATTGTTTATTTTGACATTTAATTGCGCACAAAGATACTCTTTTTTATCGAATTTTAATATCCTTGACCAAATAAATGTATTTTTTAGCGTATATATTCGTCTAATAACCTAAAAACGTTAAAAAATCGAAAAATAATATTTTTAAAGTTAACTATTTTTTTGCAAAAACCTATAAAAATAGTATCTAAAAAAATAGGTGAGTACGAATATTATCGAACTCACCCATTGAAACTCTGTTAAAAAAGTCATTCTTACCGGTACCTTTTGTTGATTGTTTCAAATTTTACTGCATCAATTTTTTCAGCTTTGTTGTACTCTCCCTCTTGACCGTCAAGGTTAAGTGTAGCATAAACTATCTCAATTTCGCCTGCAAAGAATGCTACTTTGTCTTCTAGCAATTGTTTGTAGTTGTATAGTTTTGCTCTTGGAAGTAGAGCTTTATATGTACTATCAATTTGTTTGCTAAGCAGTGAGTCGATAGTATAGATGTCTGGACCAGTAGCTGAGAAAGATGCAACTCCTGCAACTTTATCTCTGTTAAGATAGTTGAACAGAATGGTGTCCATTCTATATTTAGCATTATTTACACTCGGGTCAAGGTAGGTAGTATCTACAAGGTTTACAGCAGGTATAAAGCCGAAGTTAACGGTTAGACTGTAGCTTGAGCTTCCAGTTGGATTACAGCTTACAAGCGCTACAGCTACAAAAGCTATAAGCGCAATCATTCTTTTTTTCATTTTGTTTATTTGTTTAATGTTTTAAAGCGTTTTTTTGAGAATTTGAGTGTCTGTTCTCTGTTTTCAGTTATTAAATGAATAAATTTATTAAATACTGCTTAAGAAGGTGCAATGATACGAAAAAAAGTGAAATTGCGATAATTTTGAGTAATTTTTTTATCGTATTAGTTGATTTATTGTTCAGATAAAGAACTTGTTAATATCGAGAGTGTGATTCCGTTGTTTGTTATTTAGTCAATAATAAAGGGTAGAGCCTTTCGCATTGACTCTACCCTTTAAAAATTTTAACAACCTTGGTTCTCAATGACTACATCATACCGCCCATTCCGCCGCCACCCATTGGAGGCATTGCAGGTGCATCTTCTTTGATGTCAGCGATAACACACTCAGTTGTTAGGAACATCGAAGCAACTGAAGCAGCATTTTCAAGTGCTACACGAGCCACTTTAGTTGGGTCGATAATACCCGCTTTCAACAAATCTTCGTATTTGTCGTCACGAGCGTTGTAACCAACTGCACCTTTGCTCTCTTTAACTTTGTTAACCACTACCGAACCTTCACCACCAGCATTAGCAACAATTTGGCGCAATGGCTCTTCGATAGCACGTTTCACGATTTGAATACCTGTCAACTCATCTTCAGAGCCGCCTTTGAGTTTATCCAAGCCTTCTGCAGCGCGAATGTAAGCAACGCCACCACCAGGGATAATACCCTCATCAACTGCGGCACGAGTTGCAGCTAGTGCATCGTCAACGCGGTCTTTTTTCTCTTTCATCTCAACTTCAGTTGCAGCACCTACGTAAAGGACTGCCACGCCACCTGCCAATTTAGCCAAACGCTCTTGGAGTTTTTCGCGGTCGTAGTCCGATTTAGTAGCTTCGATTTGCGAGCGGATTTGAGCCACACGCTCTGCAATTTTATCTTTAGCACCAGCACCGTCAACAATAGTAGTATTGTCTTTAGTCAAGGTAACTTTTTCGGCAGAACCCAACATTTCGATAGTTGCTTGGTCGAGTGTAAGACCTGTTTCTTCCGAAATAACAGTGCCCCCAGTAAGGATTGCGATATCTTGAAGCATCTCTTTGCGGCGGTCGCCAAAGCCTGGAGCTTTAACTGCAGCGATTTTAAGAGTACCACGAAGTTTATTCAACACCAACGAACTAAGTGCTTCGCCATCAACATCTTCGGCAACGATTACAAGCGCGCGACCCGATTGAGCAACTGGTTCGAGAACCGATAGAATCTCTTTCATAGTCGAGATTTTCTTGTCAGTAATCAAGATGTATGGTTTATCCATATCTGCTTGCATCTTTTCGGTGTCTGTGATGAAGTAAGGCGAGATGTAGCCTCTGTCGAACTGCATACCTTCAACCACTTCGACGTGGGTTTCAGTACCTTTAGCCTCTTCGACAGTGATAACACCCTCTTTTTTAACCTTTTCCATAGCTTCGGCAATAAGGTTACCGATAGTCGAATCGTTGTTAGCTGAGATTGTAGCAACTTGAGCGATTTTGCTGATATCGTCGCCTACGTTTTGGCTCTGTTTTTGAAGTCCTTTAACAACTTCGGCAACAGCAGCATCAATACCACGTTTTAGTTCCATTGGGTTAGCGCCAGCAGTTACGTTTTTGATACCTCCAGCGATGATAGCTTGAGCAAGAACGGTTGCCGTTGTAGTACCGTCGCCAGCGTCGTCGGCTGTTTTCGAGGCTACCTCTTTAACCATTTGTGCGCCCATATTTTCGAATTTATCTTCGAGTTCAATCTCTTTAGCGACAGTTACGCCGTCTTTAGTGATTTGAGGTGCACCAAATTTTTTTTCGATTACCACGTTGCGACCTTTAGGTCCTAGTGTTACTTTTACGGCAGCTGCCAATTGGTCAACGCCAGCAACAAGTCCTGTGCGGGCATCGGTTGTAAATTTAATCTCTTTAGCCATTATATTAAAAATCTAAAATTAAAAATCAAAAAGTAAATCAAATAAAGTTATCGAGTACGAAGTACTCGTCAAAAGTTTTTGGTTTTCCCTTTTTTCAAAAAGGG
>CAMTOL010000044.1 GCA_947074135.1 uncultured Rikenellaceae bacterium | reverse complement strand
ACGTAGTATTTCTTATTGGAGCCTCGATATGGTCGTTAACACTTACTTGGATAGTTCATATTTTGCGCAAAAAATTCTCAGTTCGATCGTTATGGTGGCTCAATAAATTATCTGGAGGGTCGATCATATTACTTGGTGCTTACGCAGTACTAGCGGTTGTCTATACACTAATAAAAATGTTAGTTGAAACAGGAAACATACAATAAGATGGGCGACGGAAAAGTTATAGCAATTGATGGATATTCATCTTGTGGCAAGAGCACTTTTGCAAAGCTCATTGCCGCTAAGTACAGCTATGTTTTTATCGACACTGGCGCAATGTATCGTACAGTAACTCTTTATGCGTTACGCAACAACTTAGAAAACAAAGAGTTAATCCGTCAACTAGACAAAATATCGATTTCGTTTCGTTTCAACAGCGAATTGGGGCGTAGCGAGGTATATCTGGGCGAGGAGAATGTCGATTCTTTGATTCGTTCGGTAGAGATCAATGAGAATGTTAGTCGTGTGGCTCAAATCGGCGAGGTTCGCCAGAAACTGGTCGAGATGCAACGCACAATAGGCAGCAATGGCAACGGTGTGGTTATGGACGGACGCGACATTGGGACTGTTGTTTTTCCTAATGCCGATGTAAAAATTTTTATGACTGCCGATGTTCGGGTTCGTGCTCAACGCCGATATGATGAACTAGGCGGCACTGTTTCGTTGACCGACGTTGAACGCAATATCTCAGATCGAGATTTTGCAGACGAAAATCGAGTAGAGAGCCCACTTCGCAGAGCTAAAGATGCTATTATTCTTGATAATAGTTTTATGACCTTAGATGAGGAACTAGAGTGGTTCGATACCAAATTTAGCTCTTTGCTCCGTAGTTAATCTCAATCTTTAGATTAACATCTTCTCAATCATATTTTCGCTTAGGATTTTTGGGGAACCACCCTTTACGAACACGTTCACGCTGTTCGAACACCTCTTTGATAGTCCAAAATGATGAAAAGGCGAACACTCCAAGAATTGCAGAGAAGAAGATATCTTCCACAAATATCGAAGCAACTGTTCCTGCAACGCCAAACACAAGAAACAGCCACCACGACTTAACGCCCCAGTAATACTCTGCTTTAACCACTACAGGATGGAAAAGCCCTATAATCAAGAATGTGGCTAGTCCAATTCCTAGCCCTGCAAAAATCGAAAAATCCATTTTTTATCTAAGAGAGTTGTTTATTAATACCGCTTATCATCGTTGCTTCTAACAGAGAAGTAGAATAGAGCAACCTACACAACACTACTTATTTTGTTTTGAGGTAGTTATCGATTGCTCGTGCGGCAGTGCGACCTGCTCCCATAGCAAGTATTACAGTCGCTGCGCCAGTCACAACATCGCCTCCTGCAAACACCCCTTGACGAGTTGTCGCACCATTCTCATCGGCAACCACACATCCCCAACGATTAGTCTCCAACCCCGCAGTAGTTTGCGAAATCAACGGATTAGGCGAAGTACCAAGTGCCATCACAACCGAACTACACTCCACCTCGAACTCAGACCCAACTTTCACAACTGGCGAACGACGACCAGAAGCATCAGGCTCGCCAAGCTCCATCTCAACGCAACGAATAGCCTTGACCCACCCATTTTCGTCCGCCACAATAGCAGTCGGATTGGTGAGCATTCTAAACTCAATACCCTCCTCTTTGGCGTGATGCACCTCTTCGAGTCGAGCAGGAAGTTCAGCTTCGCTACGACGATAGACAATAGTTGCTTTTGCGCCCAAGCGTTTAGCAGTACGAACAGCATCCATAGCCACATTGCCACCACCAACTACCACTACGTGAGAGCCAGTAAAAATTGGCGTATCATAGCTACTATCGTAAGCCTTCATCAGGTTGGCACGAGTCAAAAACTCATTAGCCGACACCACTCCATTCGACGATTCGCCCTGAATACCCATAAACTTAGGTAACCCTGCTCCCGAACCAATAAAAACAGCCTCAAAACCATCTCTGTCCATCAGTTCATCAATCGTTACTGTGCGTCCAACAACAGTATCAGTCACTATCTCCACACCTAACTCACGAACGGCATTAATCTCCTGTTCGACAATCGCGCTTTTTGGCAGGCGAAACTCTGGAATGCCATATTGCAGAACGCCACCAGCTTTGTGTAGAACTTCGAAAATAGTGACAGCATAGCCCATTTTAGCAAGGTCGGCAGCACACGCTAACCCAGCAGGACCGCTCCCAACAATCGCCACTTTTATTTGTGACTGGTGACTGGGGGCTGGTGACTGGTCGTTTGATTCTACATTCTTAATTTTCCAATCGCCCACATAGCGTTCCAACAATCCAATAGCTACTGGTTCACCTTTAACGCCTAAGATACAACTACCCTCGCATTGATTCTCTTGCGGACAAACACGTCCACAAACGCTTGGCAATAGGTTATCTTCGGCAATAATCTGAGCTGCTCTGGCAACATCATCTTTGGTTAACGCTTCGATAAAGCGTGGAATTTGCACACTTACTGGACACGCCTCAACACAGCGTGGTTTTTTGCAGTTTATACAGCGTGAAGCCTCCTCTAGTGCCTCCTCTTTGGTGTAGCCGTAGCACACCTCGCTAAAATTAGTAGCTCTGACCTTTGGATCTTGCTCCTTTACCTTTGTTCTTATATAGTTTATCGCCATCTTCTTTTTGAATCGACAATTGACAGTGGACAATTGACAATTTATTTATTATAAGTTACAAATTATAGAAATTAAAAAATTAGATCATTAGTAATCAATAAACAATATTAATTATCGAATGTTGCATTTATGCGAGGCTTCAGCCTCTTGAGTGTGGTACATTTTGGCACGACGCATAGCCTCGTCAAAATCGACCTTATGCCCGTCAAACTCAGGTCCTTCGACACACGCAAAACGCACCTTACCATCAACTGTCACCCTACACGCGCCACACATTCCCGAACCGTCAACCATAATCGTATTGAGGCTCACAATAGTTGGAATTTCGAGTTTTTTGGTTGTCAGTGACACAAATTTCATCATCACCATCGGTCCTATGGCAATAACTTCATCATATTTATTACCCTTTTCGACCAGCTTTTCAAGTAGTGCAGTCACAAGTCCGTGAAAGCCACGACTACCGTCATCCGTCGCAATGTGTACATTGGGGGTTAGTTTGCGAAACTCCTCCTCAAAAATTACATACTCGGCAGATTTGGCTCCAATTATCACGTGAGGCTGAACTCCTCTCTCGCTCAACCACTTAACTTGAGGATAGACTGGAGCAGCTCCAAGTCCACCAGCAACAAACATAAAACTCTTTTTACTGAGCTCCTCATAGCTTAAATGGATAAATTCAGAAGGGTGACCTAGCGGACCTACAAAACCCTCGAATTTATCGCCGACGTTCATTTCTATAAGTTTCTTGGACGAAGCTCCGATAGCTTGAATTACAATTGTGATAGTACCCTCATTAGCATCATAGTCACAGATTGTAAGTGGAATACGTTCGCCCTTTTCGTCGGGGATTACTATTAGGAATTGTCCGGGTTTGGCAGCTGTTGCCATACGGGGAGCATCGACAGTCATCGCCACGATTTGCGGCGCAAGTGTTTGTTTAGTGAGTATTGTGTGCATTGTGTGTAAAATATATTATCAAAAACGTTAGCAAAAATCAGAAAAATAAACGATAATCAAAAATCAAAACGTCATCGGAAACACAGTTTCCGCAAAAAAATTTTTGGTTTTGTCATCACTCTAGTTAATGCCTTAACGGCGGCTTGAACCGCCTTGAAGATTGAAAGCTGCGCTTTCACACCCAAAAAATTTTACTATTTAACCTCTCTAAAGGCTATTCAATTACCAATCTTTCTCTCAACTGCTTGATTGATTTGGCGGCTCTAACTTGCAGTGATAACTTTGCGCCCTCTTTTAATTTAAACATAGTCGGATTGCTCAATACGTGCTGCATTATACGACCAAAAACCTCCCCTGCAAAATAAGCAGACTGCGGTGGAGCTGCAAAATAGAGCATCGCACTGCCATTTTGAACCACAACCTTATCGAATCCCAAACGTGAAGCATCGGCTCTTAACAAAACAACCTCGAACAACTCTCTAGCCTCTACCGGTGGCTCTCCAAACCTATCGATTAGACGAGCAATAAACTCATCTAACACCTCTGGCGACGTAATTGAGTCCAACTCACGATAAAGTTTAAGCTTCTCGCTAGTCGAACCAATATAGCTATCAGGCAAGTGCGCCGAAGTATCCAACTCAACCGTACAATCTATCGCTGTGACCTGTTCTGGCATCTGCATACCAGACTCTTCGCCGCCCATCTCATTATAAAGCTCAACCATAGCCTCAGCAACAATGCGCTGATAGGTTTCATACCCAATGTCCGCCATAAAACCGCTCTGCTCTGCCCCAAGTATATTTCCCGCACCTCTGATATCCAAATCCTGCATAGCAATATTGAACCCACTGCCCAAATCCGAGAACTCCTCAATAGCTCGAAGTCGTCGCTGTGCATCGCTCGAAATTCCCTCTTCCGAAGGCACAAGCAGATAACAAAAAGCCTTACGATTTGTACGCCCCACACGCCCACGAAGCTGATGTAGGTCCGAAAGACCAAAGTTTTGAGCGTTATTTATGATTATCGTATTGGCATTTGGAATATCGATTCCACTCTCGATAATTGTCGTTGCAACCAACACATTATACTCGCCATAAATAAAGTCCATCATCACCTCCTCTAACTCCTTAGGACTCATCTGCCCGTGTCCAACACCAACCTTAGCACCTGGCACTAACTGCTCAATTGTAGCCGCCATTCTATTGATACTCTGCACTCTATTGTGAAGAACAAAAACCTGCCCTCCACGCGAAAGTTCATACTCAATCGCCTCTCTCAAAATGTCTTCATTGTAGGCATGTACTTCTGTTGAAACTGGTTGACGGTTTGGCGGCGGAGTGTTAATAATACTCATATCACGAGCCCCCATCAGCGAAAACTGAAGTGTTCTCGGTATCGGAGTAGCTGTGAGTGTCAACGTATCGACAGAGTGTTTCAGTTCACGCAACTTCTCCTTAACAGCAACACCAAATTTCTGCTCCTCGTCAATAATTAGCAGCCCTAAATCTTTGAATTGCACCGCTTTACCAAGCAATTTATGTGTACCAACTAAAATATCGACTTTTCCTGCCTCCAAATCACGTACAATTTCGGCGCTCTGCTTTGCTGTTTTTGCTCTCGAAAAATTTTCGACCCTAACAGGAAACTCCTTCAATCGGCGACTAAAAGTGCGATAGTGTTGCAACGAAAGCACCGTTGTAGGCACTAGCACAGCCACCTGTTTACCATCGGCAGCAGCCTTAATAGCTGCACGAATAGCAATCTCAGTCTTACCAAAGCCCACATCTCCACACACCAATCTATCCATCGGTTGCGGGCTCTCCATATCTCGTTTAACAGCCTCGGTAGTAGCTCTTTGGTCGGGAGTATCCTCATATATAAACGACGCCTCCAACTCCTGCTGCATATAGCTATCAGGCGAGTAGGCAAATCCCTGAGAAGCCTTGCGTTTGGCATAGAGTGCAATCAACTCACGAGCAATATCCTTAACTCGACGTTTGGTAGTCTGCTTGAGTTTAGCCCAAGTGTTACTGCCAAGTTTTTGGAGCGTTGGAGCATTAACCAGCGTATCACCATCTTTATATTTACTAATACGATGCAAGTTCTGTACACCTACAAACAGCACATCGCCATCTTTGTAGGTCAACTTTATAAACTCACGAACAGCACCACTAGCAGCATCGCGCTGACGCACCAGTCCGCCAAAACGCCCAATTCCGTGGTCGATATGCACCACAAAATCACCAACCCTAAGAGCTGTAAACTCTGCAAGCGTCATTCCCTCCGCCTTATCAATCTCGCCACGCACCCTATATCTATGGTAACGCTCAAAAAGTTGATGATCGGTGTATAGAGCAACGTGAAGTTCAGGCACAGAAAAACCCTCGTGAAGAGTTAACGGTATATTGTCAATGTTCCGAAGCGACCCCTCGAACTTTATCTCACTGAAAATCTTATTTACACGTTCAGCCTGGTCAACATTTGGAGTGAGAAGATAGGAAACCACCCCATCTGCATAGTTCGAAGCAACCTCACGACAGAACATCTCGAAATTGCGACCAAAAGTTGGTTGTGGAGCTGCCCCAAAGTCGATTGTTTGCCTCGATTTTCGTTTACTACTGTCCGAATTGCGACACACCCACCTCCACTGTTCGCTCTGACGCTCAAACTCAAAACGGTTTGTCAACTGCTCATCAACATCAGCACCCGTAAATTTTGAATGAAGCGTATCTATTGCTATCAACGACTGCTCAACCCCAGAGAACCACGCCGAAACATTTATCGAACTATCACCTGGAATCGAACTGTTGATAAACTCAGCAAACGAAACCCGCTTTTGAGCAATCTCCCTATTTTTTAGGTTCGGAACTATATTGACCTGAACACGATTCTCGTCTGAGAGTTGCGACGATGGCGAAAACATACGAATCGAATCTACCTCATCGCCCAAAAAATCGATACGATAAGGACGATTATCAGAATATGAAAAGACATCAATAATACCTCCCCGCATAGCATACTCTCCCGGAGTGGTCACAAAATCAACTCGCTCAAAATTATAGCTCTGCAAAACCTCCTCCACAAAATCCATCGAAAGCGAATGTCCAACCGAAAGTGAAAGTCTATTATCTATCAACTCCTCCTCGCTCACAACCTTTTCGGCCAACGCCTCCGCCCAAGTGCAAATGATAAGTGGTGTACTTGCAGCATCTCCATTCGCCAAGTTTGCAATTGCAGTCAATGCTGCTGTCCGCTGCACAATACCGCTAGGATCTTCACGTTCGGTTGTAATGGCACGACGATAAGCTGTTGGGAGCAGCATCACACAATTCTGCATAGACTCCGCCTCAAGTATATTATAAAGATCGTTGTATAGATACGACGCACTATCACGATTTTCAGCAATGGCAAGTGTCAAGCCCGAACGCCTCACTGCATCACAATACATAGCAATAGAGTACAACGACCCACTAGCACCCGTAATCTTCACACTTCGCCCAGAGCTACTAGAAAGCTCTTCACAGCTCCTACTACTAGTTATTAATTTAATTATCTGCTCTGTTTTCACTCTTCAACTCTTTGAGTTCGACTCTCTCTAAATTCGACTATTCCAAATAAACCGTTAGTTCTTATACTATCTTTTTTGTTTTTTTTCTCCTCATCTAAAGGTAACTGCTCTTTTTGAAGCGGCTGTTCGTCACTCTTGCTAGGCAACGCTTTATCTTTGATACTATCCTGCTCCGAACTGCTATTTATCTTCTCTATCTGCTTGTCTGCAGAACTCTTAGCCATATTCAAAGTCTTGTCATAATCCCCTCGAACCCTTCTCTTTATCTATCTCTCAGCCCTCTTCTTAGCCAACAATAGAGTATCGCGACTAAAACTATTTTTAAGACGCTTTTTCAAATCTTTCAAGTTCTTGAAGTCTTGCCTAAAGTAAATTCCAAACCCACCCTCTTGCAAACCCTGAGTCTCGTCGAAACGGTCAATCGTTCTTGTAAACCCTTTTAAGTTCAATGTTCCTCGCTTATTGATATTACAAGTCAAATATGCATCAACCGAGAATGGATTTTGATTCTTGATCACACTATTATTACGAGCATTATAGTTTCCGTCAACTTCAAGTGTTAACACATCTTCTATAAGATCAGCACCAAAACCAGCAGTAACCTCGTCCGAACTTGTAACACTATAAGGTTTATAGTTAAGTCTTAGATTAAACCTATCGTTCGAAAGCAAATTTGAGAGTTGATTTGATAGAAATTCAATCCCTGTAACACTAGCCATATTTGTTCCAATCGATCCTATTGCAGCAGTTCCCATATCTGGCATAAAACTATTTGCCAACATCAAAGATATAAACTGCATTGATAACGCCTCCTGAGTATTGATAGCGTTACGAATGTAGCTCTGAATCTCGGTATCGGCAGAAGGAGCCGTAATCGAGAAGTTAATAACTGGGGTCATCAACTGCCCCGTCAACTTGATACCACAGTCTATATTGGCTGAACTATTACCTCCAATTGTTCCAGTAAGTGGAGTAAGCGATGTTTTAAGTTTGTATATAGCCGTTAGATTGACTTCAGGATTAGTAGGATCGCCAGTCCAAAGCAACTGACTGCCTGGATCGATAATAAATCGTTTATTAACAATTGTTTTGAGCGTAAAAAGGTAATTTCCTTGAGTAATCTCAATTGGACCATTCATCGTAAAGAGATTCATCTTAGGGTTAATATGCATCATCAAACGCCCTTCGCCCCTACCCTTTATAATATCGCCAACCTTAGCATCTAGCTCAATCTGAGCCAAAAGATTGGGTGAAATCGTAAGATTGAGCCTCAAATCCAAATCATTTGAAGAGCTGTTAACATTTCCTTTATTGAGCCTATCGAAATACCTTTGATGAACACTGTTTAGAGTCGATGTTGTATCCTTTTTCTCCGATACAAATTTAATATAATCAACAGCCTCGATAGTCGATGCTCCCGAAAGTGGCATTATAATATCGGAGTTGAGTGCCGATTGAGCTGTGATAACTACCGACGTATTTCGCTCATTGCCTTTAACCTCTACGTGACCAGTACCATAAGCTGTACCATAAAAATTACTATTATCTTTGGCTGTGGTATTTAGAGCGTGGAAATCTGTAATCCAAACATCGATATTATATTGCAAATCTTTAAACGAATTAGTGGTAAGTGACGCCCGAATATCGCCAGTACCTACATTAAAGGCTATAATGGGTGTGTTAGGAAGATAGAAACAACTATTTTTGACTGCTATTTCTGCTTTAGGTATATTGTATCGAGTACGAGTATAATCTAAGGTAGTGCTATAATTATCAACCTCAATCTTACCATCTAATGACACGTCGTCAAGAGAACCTCTAAGTTTTAAATCGGCCTTTGCATTACCACTACCATCGACCAAAATACCCGAAAGCATCGGATCTAGCAACTTCATCGGCACTGAATCTAACACCATATCAACTCCAAACTCTCTATTTGGAATATTATAGAAACCAACAAACGGAGGATTTCGAAGATCATTACCAAGTGTAAAGTTTATCTGTTTTCCAGCATTATCGATTGTACTTCGAAGTTGAGGAGAGCCTAGTTTAGTTCCACTCAAATCAATATCTTTAAAATCTACAATTGCAAATAGCTCTATCTCGCCCAGAGGTGCTATTGTTCGAACCTCGCCGCTAGCATAGCCGCTCATTTCATACCCTAAATCAGAAATAAACATTGACACTGGCGATATATCAGCATTTTGCAACTTCAGAGTCAGTGTATCGCTCTTTTTAGAGCCTAGCTGCCCGGTGAGCGAATAACGCTCATTATCACTATACAGGGATAGATTATTGATATTAATTGCAGTTGTATCAAGCACAATCTCAGAGGGTGTAACACTCCACATCTGACTATCTATTACAATAGCTGTTGGGTGAATATCAATTATCATTTTAGGAGGAATACCATTGTTCGCTCTTACAAATGATGTTGTGGTCTGCAACAAAACCGAATTTCGCTCATCCTTATCTTTGAATTGAGCACCTAACGTAATAACATTATCTCGAACCCCTCCGAGCAATGAAAAGTTTGGTAACTTGATATCTTTTATTGCTAACAATGATGCAGTTGTGAACAGAGATAGCGAATCTGAGTGATTTTGCGAGTCAATACTTAAATTCTCAACCAAAAAACTGTCCGACGTGATATATTTACTTCGAGCCCTAAGTGTCACCTGATCGAGATAGGGATTAAAGAAGAAATTCAACATACTCTCACTCGCAATTTGCAGAGAAGGAACAAATATAGAAGCTACATTATTGGCCTCTTTAACTTTAACTGTCAACTGATAATAACCATCAGAAAATGGAAAATCGGTGGACGCTTTTGGTAGTTTTTTGCCTTTAGAGTCAGAACTCCACTCCTGTTTAACAATTGTCGAAGCATCCTCGAATGAGGGCAGAAAACGTTCGATTGATTGCGACAAATAACGACCAATCTCAGAAAAACTGTTACGACCTCGAAGCCTAATATCTGCAAAGTGCGACTTAATATCCAACTCCTTGTATTGAGGCTTCGCAATAGAGTATATATTTATTGCATCTGTTTTGATTGTGTCGATATGGTTAATGTAGAGTATTTTGTCGATTGTGCCAAAACCATTAAAGTCGTCCAAAGTACTGCCGCTACAATTGGCGGTAAACTGTGCCGAAAGAAGCGAAATAGAATCTCTACGATTGACTCCCAGTTCATATAAATTTGCATTTCGGAGATCAACATCTACACGATATTGCGGAGTCTTTGACGAAAAATCCAAAAGTCCAACA
This sequence comes from uncultured Rikenellaceae bacterium, assembly GCA_947074135.1. GTDB lineage: Bacteria > Bacteroidota > Bacteroidia > Bacteroidales > Rikenellaceae > Mucinivorans. The sequence goes on along the minus strand of CAMTOL010000044.1, from coordinate 1,688 downwards.
ACTTCAAAATCAAAATTAGGATCATCGCTACTAATCAACCCGTTGAACATTTTGGAACGAAATTCGCCATCGAGTACAATCCCATTAAACCTATAAGCTCCATAATCAAACTTAGCAATATTAAAATTGGCATCAAGAAGCATAGGCGAGTTTTGAAAAATATTAAGTTCATAATCTCCGCCCAACGACAAGAGTCCCATTTTAGCTACTCCAAGCGTCTGCCCCGCATTAAAATCAGTCGTAGAGAGCGATCCCGATATCTTTAAATGATTATCATCGCCAATGTGAACAATAGCTTCACCTCTAAACATTCCAGAAACAGAACTCTTTATCGAATAGCTAGACGTCAGTTTATCTAAACTACCATTTACATTGGCAACAAGTTCAATATCACCTAGGTTATAGATAACATTATAGACCTCACTCTCAAGTTCTGGCACTCCAAATAGCTGTATCGCCCTATCAATTGCACTTGCCGAAGTTGTAAGCTTCGAAATATTGAGTCCAAAGAGCGCATTATCAATATCTGTAACTCCCCGTATCGAAAAATCAGCCCAAAGCGAATTACCCAAAAGGTTAACGTTATTAATCTTGCCACGCATATCAGGTACAGGACCTCGCAACTCTGCACTATACAGACTCAACAACTCGGTTTTAGGCAACTTAAAACCAGTAAAATATCCTAATGTTTGAGTTGAAATTATTGAGTTTCGGACTTTTGCACTAAGAATCATCTTGTTTTCGAAGTCGTCCCAATCCCACCAACTTTGATTCTCGGTTAGAAAGTTCAACGAATCTAGTCTTAACAATGTTTTATCGCTTTCTACCACTACATCAGCATAATACATTCCACTACTATCAACCCCACACTTATTCGAACTAAGATGCTGGAGCCTAAAACCACTCTTTTCGTCAAACGAAAGATGTTCGAGCGAGAGCCAAATACTATGATTAAAAACCGATATATTACGAGCTTGAAAATCGATATCCCTTATATCCATATCTTTATAATTGATACCAGAACTGCTCTTGGGTACATTATATTCACTCATCGAGAAACGAATATTGAGCAGATTGAGCTCATCGGCAGTAAGTCTAAAATTGGGAGGATTTTCGTTAGGCACAGCAGGTTTAAAGTTCTCGAATACCTCTGTAACGTTCATCATACCGAGGGAATCTTTATATAGATTGATTTGTCCATCGGTAAGGGTTGTAGCACCAAGAGTAATTTTGCCCGTTATAAAATTTATGCCTCGAATTGCAACCTTAATGTTTTTAACGTAAATCATCGTATCGCCACTATAATCCTCCATATAGACATCTTCTAATCTAGCTGATGTAAAAAAATCAAGAGCAACGTGTCCGATAGATACTTTGGTTTTCGCCACATTCGAAAGTACTTCTGAAGCTTTGTCAACCACTAAATTCTGTACAAAGCTGAGTTGCAAGACAATACTAATGACAATAGGGAGCATAATTACAAAAATAATTATACTCGATATCAATTTTAGTATGATTTTTAACGCTTTTTTCATAGCTTTGTAAACCACAAATTTACACTATTTTTGTGATTTGATTACTTACAACATCACAGAATAGTAAGTTTTTTTTCCGTTTTTTGATAATTATTTTAATTAGCAGCTAAAACTTTTAATTTTATAATAAAAATTACATATTCTAGATATCCA
>CAMTOL010000043.1 GCA_947074135.1 uncultured Rikenellaceae bacterium | reverse complement strand
CTTATCAGAGAATGAACGTTTTGGACGATCAGAATAGTCACCCTTATCAGAGAACGAACGTTTTGGACGTTCAGAAAACTCCTTTCTATCGCTAGAACCGTACTCGCGTTTAGGACGGTCATTAAATCGGCGTTCGCCCCTATCGCTACGCTGTTCATCTTTTACCCAGTCTGGTTTTTCTCGTCTAGATTTTGAAAAACTCTTTGACTTACTTTCTCCGTAATCACTACGGCCGGTCTTAGGCTTACCGGAAAACTTTTTTTCGCCTTTTGGTTGTGGTGACATTTTTTTATATTTCTATTGTTGACCTCAATCAACAAAAAATTAGTCAGTATTTGGGTGCAAAGTTAGCGGTTTTTTTGTATTTTTGCACCATACATCACTCTTTTTGGGTAATTTAAATCTCAAAAAATGAGTAAACAGAAAAAACTATGAAAAAAACAACATTACTTATTGCAATTTTATCGCTACTTAACCTTGTCTCGGCAGCCCAAAATAACACTATTCGCCAAAGAAGAATAATGACAGGAAGTGCAGAACCGATTGAGTTATTTTTCGGTCCAAAAATTGGCGGCAACTATTCGTTTTTATCAACAACCGACATCAACAGTCAAGCTGTTCCTCAACCAGGTCTTTTAATCGGTGGTTTTGGCGAAATAAAGGTAAACCGTTGGTTTTCAGCAACAATCGATGTTCTCTACTCCTCAACCTGTTTTAAACTAAACAAAGACTTGACAATCCTCCACAACATAATAGCTCCAGTGATGGCTAATTTCTATGTTTGGAATGGATTAGCTGTCAAAGCAGGTTTTCAGGTTGGATTTATGGCTACGGCAAACGAACTACCCTTTGAGGGAAAATTGATAAACGTATCCGAAAGATTTCATACTTTCGAGATGTCTATCCCTGTTGGACTTTCATACACCTTTAACAATGGTTTAGTAATCGATGCTCGCTATCAAATAGGCGTTCTAGAGATGTTAAAAAACAGTCCATTTGAGAATAGATGTTCTGTATTGTCACTGAGTCTTGGTTTGAAATTTTAAGGACTCATTTATTAAGAATATGAAAAAAATAAAAGCGTGGTGGAACAGAACCACACTAAACGAAAAATTGATGTACGGATTAATTATAGCGCTACTTATTGGCATTGCGACTCGATGGAAATATGTATTCAAGGAGATAGGCGAGGCTTTTTCGGGCATCTTTGGCAATTGACAATGCGTAAGTCACAATTTAGGTAGTTTAAAGAATTTTAGCTACCTTTGCACCTCGTTTGAGTGATTTTAAGCTTTAAACAACAGAAAAACAAACTCAATTCATAATTCATAATTAAATATAATATGGCAACTACCGCAGATTTAAAAAACGGAATGTGCATCGAGTTCAACGGCAAAACTTACATTGTAGTTGAATTCCAACACGTAAAACCAGGCAAAGGTCCAGCTTTTGTCCGCACAAAACTTAAAAACTTAGAAAATGGACGCACAATTGATAACACATTTACAGCAGGTGTAGCAATTGAACCAGTTCGTGTTGAACGTCGTCCTTATCAATATCTTTACGAAGATGATATGGGTTGCAACTTTATGCACACCGAAACTTTCGAACAAATCGTAATTGACAAAAATATGATTGACAATGTCGATTTGATGCGCGAAGGGCAAGTTGTAGAGGCTATGTTCCATACTGAAAAAGAGATGGTACTTTCGGCTGAACTTCCTCCTGTTATTGATATGGAGGTTACATACACCGAACCTGGTTTCAAAGGCGACACTGCAAGTAGCAACGTACTTAAACCAGCTACAGTTGACACTGGTGCAGAAATTCGTGTTCCATTGTTTATCCAAACTGGCGAAAAAATTAGAGTTGACACCCGCACACGTGAATACTACGAACGTATTAAGTAGTATTTTTACAAGGGTTTGTTTAGTTGGATTATCTACATCAAATCTAAACAAACTATAACAAAGACGACATTGAAGAATGGGAATAAAAAAAACAGGTCTTTGGATTTCACTATTATTGAGCATCTCACTAACAGCAACAGCTAGAGGCGAGATGCTCAATTTGTCTATTACCACAAGCGATACCCTTACAAAGAAGGAGGCGCAGGACACAGTAACATTCAAGGAGGTAGAGATTGAGCAGATTGCAGTACGTGGGGTAAGAAGGGGAAACTACATTGGAGGGCATCAGCTAATGAAAACAGAAGTTGTTGGTAAATTGGGGCTTCAAAAAATGGCTTGTTGCAATGTTGCCGAGAGTTTCGAAAACAGTGCTTCGATTACCGTTAGCAACTCAGATGGTGTGACCGGCACTAAACAAATACGTATGTTGGGATTGAATGGGATTTACACTTCGCTACTCCAAGATGGCAGGGTTGTTTCTCGTGGGTTGAGTTCGCCCTATGAGCTGACCTATATGCCGGGACCTTGGCTTTCGGGCGTGCATATCTCAAAAGGGATTGCTACGGTGTCGGCTGGGAGCGAAGCTATGACTGGGCATATCAATATGCAAACCAAAAGCCCAGAACTCGAAGAACCACTATTTATTAATGTTTATGTTGATCAAGAGTTGCGTTCGGAGGTTAATCTCACCTCGTCGTTGCAGCTCAACGAAAACCTTTCGACTGCAATTTTTGGACACTTCTCTATCGAGCCACTCAAACGAGATCACAATGGCGATGGGTTTGCCGATATGCCAGTTGGAGGGTTGTTAACATTGTCCAATAATTGGCAGTATATTGCCCCTCGAAGCGGTGTTCAGATTCGTGGGGGAGTAAAGTACGTTGCCGACAAGCGAATGGGAGGACAGATGCTCTTCGATCACAGTATTGAGCGTGAATTACAACAAAACTATTACGGCTCTAATATTGAGAACGAACAGGTTAATGCCTTTTTCAAGATTGCCAAACCGACTGACGACTATGGGTCAAACCTAGCTTTTACAGCCGACTACAACTACTTCCGCCAAAAGGCATTTTATGGGATTAAAGATTATAGTGGACGTCAAAACTCGTTGTTTGCCGATTTGAAATATTATTGGAATATGAGCGACAACCACACCTTGCTCTTTGGGGCATCGACAACTATGGATTTTATTGGCGAGTATTTGAGTGACAGATATATTAATCCTATCTCATCGCAACCCTACCCTAGTTCTGTTATGAGCAGGGATTGGGATTTGGGGCGCAACGACAAGATGGGTGGAGTTTTTGCCGAATACACCTACACACTTGGCAGCAAGTTAACTCTTATTGGTGGAGTTAGGCTCGATTATGCCAATTTTTATGGGTTTTATGCAACTCCTAGGGCGCATCTGAAGTGGAGTATTACTCCTCGAACCACTGTTAGAGCCTCAGGAGGTATGGGTTATCGTGCTGCGTCGCTACTCTCTGATAATATTGGGATACTGGCAACAGGGCGAATGATTGATATTGCCGAGGGTCTGGATAGAATGGAGCGTGGGGCTACTTTTGGAGGCAGTTTTACGCAAACGTTCAGACTTGCTGCAGATGATAATGCAAGTGTGAGCGTTGATGTTTTTCACACTTCGTTTTCCAATCAGGTGATTGCCGATATGGAGTGGGATGCTTCGAAGGTCTATTTCTATAATCTTCGTGGCGGGTCAACTGCTACTGCGTATCAGATTGACTTTAATTGGCAGCCATTGCCTCGTTTCGATGTATTGGTTACTTTTCGTTACAACGACACTAGGATAAAACTACAAAATTCTATGAGCGAGGAGTTTATAGAGCGCGAGCGACCTTTGGTCGATAAGTTTAAGGGGCTTATTAACTTGCAATACGCTACAAAGTTCCGCAAGTGGGTATTTGATTTTACGGCACAGATTAATGGTCAATCGAGGTTACCAATTACAACGGTTGAGCAGTCAGGTATGGCGTATTCACCAGTCTATCCAATGTTGTATGCACAGGTCACGAAGAATTTCAAGAGATGGAATATATATTTGGGGTGCGAGAATTTGCTAGATTATAGGCAGACTAATCCTGTATTGAATGCAGAGAGTCCCTTTTCGACTGATTTTAATGCTGCTGTGATTTGGGGTCCGTTGATGGGTCGTCGAGTTTACCTAGGTGTAAGGATAACGCTGTAAAAAGAAAGAAAGAAAGAAAGAAAGAAAGAAAGGAGGAAAAACGAAGTTTTTCAAAAAGTTTTTTGGTTTTACCTTTTGTTCACAAAAGGTAAAGTAGAGCAAAATCAGAACCATCGAATTTTGGGGTTTGTCGATAATCGACAAATAGAAAATTGCAAGCAATTTTCAGACAAACCCAAAAACAAGTCGGATCGGGAAATTCCTACGGAATTTCTGTTTCGGCGTTGACGACCCGACTTGGATTTTACGTTATTACTCTAATCAGTTTCACGTCGCAGCTTTTTGAAAAAAGCAGCACCAAAAACTTTCATTTTTTAACCTCGCTAAACTTCGTTTTTTTTTATTTGTTCGCAGCTTCAACTGTTAATTCGAATAACCATATATTTTTGTTTTTAATACCATACCGCAATGAAAAGACTAGTTCTAATGACAGCACTATTGTTAGTAACACTAACCCTAGCAGCACAAAACAAACAAATTAAAAAATCACAAACTGCAACCTACTCAGTTTCGATGAGCTGCAAAAAATGCCAAACGAAAATCGAAAAGAACATTCCATTCGAAAAAGGTGTCAAAGATATGGAGGTCAATTTGGAAAAAAAACAAGTATCAGTTACCTTTGACCCAACTAAAACCGATAGCACTACAATCGCTAAAGCACTAAAAAATCTCGACTTCGACGTTAAATAACAACCAAATGAGCAACAAAATACAACTAGACCTCACCCCAAAAGAGGCACACGACAAAATAAACTCGCTCGCCGCCAACGAACGACTCATAAAACGTTCAATCGATGCTCGTCGTCGAGGCAATATTCGCGTACTACTAACTCTTGAGAGCGGAGTAGATAGCGGCGAGGTTGTAGATAGCGGTTTTATGGCTCGTGATGTGAGCGACTGCCCTAGTGCAGTGATAGTTGGAAGTGGTCCAGCTGGGCTTTTTGCTGCTCTCGCTCTAATTGAAAAAGGTATTAAACCAATCATACTAGAACGAGGTAAAAATGTGAGAGAGCGCAAAAAAGATGTAGCTTCGATTAATCGTGGTGGCGAGGTTGACCCCGACTCAAACTACTGTTTTGGCGAAGGCGGAGCAGGAACATACTCCGACGGAAAACTCTACACGCGAAGCAAGAAACGTGGCGACAACAGTCGGATACTCAATATTTTACACTCACACGGCGCCGATGCTTCAGTGCTTTGGGAGGCTCATCCACATATCGGAACGGACAAACTACCAAACGTGATAGAGGCTATTCGCCAAACGATTGAAAAGTGCGGCGCAGAGGTGCGTTTTGGTAGTCGTGTGACCGAACTGCTGATTAAAAACAAAAAAGTGGTTGGTGTCAAATTATTAAACGACGAAAGCATTGAAAGTAGAGCTGTGATTATAGCTACGGGACACTCTGCACGAGATTTTTACGAGATGTTGCACCAAAAAGAGGTTGAACTGGAGGCCAAAAACTTTGCTGTTGGGGTTCGTGTCGAGCATCACCAAGAGTTGATTGACAAGATACAATACAAAGCCGAGAGAGGCGATTTTCTGCCTCCTGCCGCCTACTCGCTCGTAACCCAAGCAAAAGGTCGTGGAGTTTACAGCTTTTGTATGTGCCCCGGAGGTTTCATAGTTCCTGCTGCAACGGCTACGGGCGAATGCGTAGTTAATGGTATGTCGCCATCGGGTCGTAATAATCGATTTGCAAACTCGGGCATTGTGACTGAGGTGCGAAGCGAAGATTTGGAGGATTATAAGAAGCATTTTGGGGTGTTGGCTGGTTTGCAGTTCCAAGCTCAGTTAGAGAGTATGGCGCACACCCAAGCTGGAAGAAACGGCAATCAAGCACCTGCACAACGACTCTACGATTTCGTTAATGGCAAACATAGCAATTCGTTACTCGAAACATCGTATCACCCTGGAATTGAGGCAAGTGATCTGCATCACTGGCTACCTCGCTTTGTGGGCGACTCACTCAGAGAGGGCTTCAGAGCGTTTAACAATAAAATGCAAGGCTTTTTGACCAACGAAGCTCAAGTTATTGGGGTTGAAAGTCGCACTAGTTCGCCAGTGCGAGTGCCTCGTGACCCACAAACTATGATGCACACAGTGATTGAGGGACTATTTCCTGCTGGCGAGGGTGCTGGGTATGCAGGGGGGATACTTTCGTCGGCAATTGACGGAATGTTGGCAGCCGAGAAACTCTCAGAATTTCTAAATTCGTAATCCATAATTAAAAAGTGGGACTAAAAGTTAACATACCCGCATCAAAAAGCTATGCACAACGCGCCATAGCCTGTGCACTACTTGCAGATGGCACCACAACGCTACGTGGTGTAGATATGTGCGATGATATAGAAGCCGCACTCGAAGTTACAGAAGCCCTAGGAGCACAAATCCAAAAAGAGGGCAATACTATACACATAAAAGGAGCATCGCAACTCAAAGGCGGCACAATCTGCACTGGCGAATCTGGACTATCGACTAGACTATTCTCCTCTGTCGCTGCCCTATCTCCAAACCCTGTAACAATAACTGGACACGGAACGCTACTTAGCCGTCCTATGGATATGGTTGAGGAGGCGATCACTAAGTTAGGGGTAACAATCAGCAGCAACGACCACAAGCTACCACTCACAATTGACGGAGGCGGAATCAACGGCGGTGGTGTTATCGAGATTGATGGCTCGGTCAGCTCTCAGGTGCTAACAGGAGTGCTCACTGCCCTACCACTCGCCAAAAACAGCACTACAGTTGAGGTCAACAATCTGCAATCAAAACCATATATCGACATCACTATCGACCTACTTAGTAGCTTCGGCGTTGAGGTCAAAAACGACAACTACCAACGCTTCACTATCAATGCCCCACAAAGCTACAAAGCTATTGATTATACCATCGAGGGCGACTGGAGCGGTGCGAGCTACTTCTTGGCTGCATCGCAAATTTGGGGCATCGAAATCGGAACCGACAACCTCAATTCGCAATCAGTTCAAGCGGATAGAGCTATATTAGAGGCTCTTGAGTTGGGAAAAAACGGAAATTGCATTAACTTTGACGCTACCCAGTGCCCCGATTTATTTCCAACACTTGCAGCTTACTGCTCGTTTTTGGAGGGCAAATCGCACATTAAAGGATTGGATAGACTCAAACACAAAGAGAGCGACAGAGGCGTAGTTCTCAAAAAGGAGTTTGCTAAATTGGGGGTCGAAATTGACATTACAAGTCAAGCAGATGTGATGATAATTAGCGGTCAGCGCGGCAGAACGATTGAACAGAGCGAAGCGATAGACCCACACGGCGACCACCGTATAGCAATGGCAGCCGCAATAATGGGTCGCAACATAGCCATTAACAATAAAGAGGTCGTCAATAAGAGTTTTGAGAACTATTGGAACGAGTGGGCAAAATTCGCCTCGAAAATTAGTGATTAAACTGATATCCTCTCTTCTTTACCTTTTCTGAGGAAAAGGTAAAACCCAAAAACTTTGACAGGTACTTCGTACTTGATGATTTGTTAGAGATTTTTCAGTGGAGTTTTTTTTAGATTTTCTTTCCCAGAAAAGTACGATGATAGGCAGTCTTAAAAATATAACTATTAGCTAAAACACTTAATATTAAAACGATATGAACAGCTTTGGACGTAATTTTAGAGTTTCAATCTTTGGAGAGTCGCACGGCGAAGTCGTGGGAGTGACACTCGATGGGATAAAAGCTGGTATTAATCTCTCGGCAGATGACTTTACAACCGATCTCAAACGCCGACAAGGTGGTAGCGGCATAGGAACAACTCCTCGCAAAGAGAGTGACATACCGCACATTGTTTCAGGCATACTGGATGGCAAAACGACTGGCACACCACTAACTATACTGTTCTACAACTCCAACACACAGTCCAAAGATTACTCAAACTTAGCTCTGCATCCTCGTCCATCGCACTCGGACTGGGTGGCAGCCAAAAAGTGGAACTCACACAACGACTTACGTGGAGGCGGACACTTCTCTGGTCGTCTAACTCTTGGGGTAGTTGCTGCTGGTGTAGTTGCAAAGAGAATTCTAGGAGAAACTATTTCATTTGGCACAGAAATTGTGAGTATTGGCGGCAAAACTTCAAACTTTGCTGACACTATTGCCGAGGCAGAGTCAAATAACGACAGCGTTGGAGGAGTTATTGAATGTAGAGTGAACGGTGTTGAAGTGGGGGTAGGTTCTCCATTTTTCGATAGCATTGAGTCAGTAGCAGCCCATCTTCTATTTTCAATCCCTGGCATTAAAGGTGTTGAGTTTGGAGCTGGTTTTGGTGCAGCCTCTATGCTAGGTTCTCAACACAACGACCCTATCATTGATGCACTAGGAACTACATCTTCGAACAATGCAGGAGGAGTAGTTGGCGGCATTGCTAACGGGAATGAGATTGTGACTAGAGTTGCTGTAAAGCCAACTGCAAGCATAGCTAAATCTCAACAAACATTCTGCTACAACGACAAGACTCTAGAAAAGGGTGAAGTTAAAGAGCTGCGAATCGAGGGACGACACGATAGCTGCATAGCAATTCGAGCTACGGTGGTAGTAGAGGCAGCTATGGCAATAGCACTCGCAGAACTAAACAGCGAAAAATAGAGATTTTAAAAATATTTAATTAACTTAGCACGCTATTTAAAGTACCTTACTTTTCAGCTTGTCATTCTATTATTAACTCATAACCCACTAACGTATGAGAAAATTTTTACTCCTTTTTGCACTCGCATTAACTACAATCTATGCAAATGCAATTGAAATTAAAGTAAGTCAAGACTCCACAAAACAAAAGAAATACTCCCTTAATTTTACTGGTCGTATTGAAGCCTACGCCTTTTACGACTCATACAGAAGCATCGACTCTCGCAACGGGGTGCAATATATGATGCCTGCCAAACCTGTTCTTGACGCCTCAAAAAACGATATTAACAATGAAGGACAACTCCGTTTTAGCGCAGCCTCAACCCGCTTTGCAATTGGCGGAGCAATTCAACTAACCGACAAAAATAACGTAGATGCATACATCGAAGCCGATTTTATGGGTCTAACTGCTAACACAATGTATAGCGTTCGTCTGCGTCACGCTTATGCCAGACTCAACCTTGGCAATAGCTCTATTTTGTTTGGACAAACATCTCATTTAGCACTCTTCGAAGAGATAGCTCCTTCAACCGTCTCTTTCGGTAGCGGATATCCATACAACGTTCTTTCAAGACCTGTTCAGTTCCGTTTCACACAAAACTTTCTTGATAAATTTATCACTCTTAGTGCAGCTGCTTCGATGTTCAGCGGCGACGAAGGAGCAATGGAGAGCAACGCAATGGTTCCCGACTTCTCGCTTAGGTTGACTGTGGGGCACTTCAATAGCAACTGCGTGTCAATTATTGGAGGATACAAAACACTATCGCCAAAACTAGAGATAGTATCAGATAGTAAAGCTAGAATGAATGCCTTTTATGGAGGTGCAATGGGGAAAGTTGTTTTTGGTAGCAACTACGCAATACGTGCCTTTGTAATGTATGGCGGCGATCTCACAACACTAGGAATGACAGGTGGGTTTGCACCACTCGAAAATCAAAATGGTTACACACCAATCAATACGCTATCTACTTGGGTTGACATTGCCACACCGCAATATTGCGGCTTTGAATTTGGAGTCTTTGGCGGATATCAACGCAATTTAGGTAGCACAAAAGATATTGTGAGCAGCAATATTGCATCGGCAGGATTAACACTTGGCATCAACAATTTTTGGAGAGTAGCACCTAGGGTGTGGTATCACTACAAAATGTTGAGCTTCGGGCTCGAATATATGTACACCGAAGCAACCTGGATGGATAGCTGGAACAACAGATACCTAACAAATCTTAATGCACCAACAAGCCACGACAATAGAGTTACACTACTTTGTAGATTTAATTTCTAACACAGCACAAAGAACAACAAAACAAAAGGAGCTTCGAGATATTCTCAAAGCTCCTTTTCGTATCAACTTATAAAGACCTACTTCGAAAGAGTTTGTTGCCAACGCCAAGCATTAGCCAATGTTTCGCCTAACGTACGTTCAGCTTTCCAATTCAACTCCTCGTTAGAAAGAGTAGTTTCAGCCCAGATTTTCTCAATATCACCAGCACGGCGAGGAACAATCTTATAAGGAAGTTTCACTCCTGTTGCCTTCTCAAACTCTTTAACAATTTCGAGAACCGACACCCCACGACCTGTACCTACGTTAAAAATCTCATAACGACTCTTCTGCTTATCATCGACCATACGAGCAACCGCCGCAACGTGTGCTTTAGCTAGGTCAATAACATCGATATAGTCACGAATCGCACTACCATCAGGAGTGTCATAATCGTCACCAAATACGCTCAACTCCGCACGAATACCTGCTGCAGTTTGAGTTACAAAAGGAATCAAGTTGGCTGGAACACCTTTTGGAAGTTCGCCAATTAGCGCAGTTGGGTGAGCTCCAACAGGGTTAAAGTAACGAAGAGCAATACCAGCAAAACCTTCATAAGCCTTAACACACTGCTCAATTACATCCTCACTAACCTGTTTGGTATAGCCATAAGGCGACTCTGCCTCTTTGCGAGGAGTAGCCTCGGTTACAGGCAATTTGTCTGATTGTCCATAAACTGTACAAGAAGACGAAAATACCAAATTGCGAACACCTTTTTCACGCATCAAATCAATAACCACCATCAATGAGTCCAGATTGTTGCGCAAATACTCCAATGGTTTCGAAACTGATTCTCCGACAGCCTTGAATGCTGCAAAGTGAATTACTGCGTCAATAGGATATTTTTCAAACACTTTTCGCAGTGCAACTTGATCGCAACAATCAACCTTTTCGAACGGAACCTTGCGACCTACAATTTTTTCAACTCCTTCAACTGCCGACATCTCTGAATTACTCAAATTATCGACAATTACCACATCGTAACCTGCTTCAATAAGCTCAACAGTAGTATGCGAACCGATAAAACCAGCTCCGCCTGCTACCAATACTGTTTTTTTCATATCTACACAATTATTTAATTAAATTTTAAGACACAAATTTATAAAAAAAAGACAAACAAAAGAATTTACTATAAAACAAATAGTAAATTCTTTTAAAAATTCATCTCTATTAAGAGAACTATTACTTTGACTTTGCAATAGTCTTATTAAGCATTAGATTGATAAAAGCACCTAATAGCACATCAATAAGTATAACAATATTGATATTAATTTCAAACAGTTGACTTAAAACAATATTGAGTACAAAGAAGAATAGAGTTGACAATAACAGTATCGCTGTGCTTTTAAGGTGCGAAAAACCTAGAGCTAAAAGTTTGTGGTGAATATGTGTTTTATCTGGGCTAAATGGGGATTTACCCTTCACTATACGACCAACAAAAACTCTAAGAGTATCAAAAAGAGGCACGAACAATAGACCACCAACTAGAGCTAATGGAGATATCAAATTGATTGAATCTGGATATGTAGATGTATCCAAAGACAAAAACTTCAACGACAAGAATACTACTGTATAGCCTAAAGTTAAAGATCCGGTGTCGCCCATAAAAATTTTGAGGCGCTTTCCAAGAACATTGTATAGGAAGAATGTAACAACCACTCCAACCATAGAGAAAGCGATCATCGCATATACATACTCACTTAAATAGATAAACCAACAACCAATAATAGATAACACTATTACTCCTGTTCCTGAACATAAACCATCTACTCCATCAATGAGATTAAATGCATTAACCGCAAAAATAACAATTACAATAGTTACGATTGAAGATAAAATTCGATTAGCACTATCTACAAATAAAAGACCTCCAAAATCTTGAATCCAAAGTCCAGCCATCACAAGCATTAGAGCAGATATCGTTTGGACAAAGAACTTTGGTTTATAACCTACACCAACCAAATCATCGGCAAGTCCAATAATATACAGAGCCAATATCCCACAAGAGAAAAACATATACTCAGCAAGAAACACTCCCTCACGTACAGGCACTATTTCTAATCCAAAGTAGTATCTCAACCCTAATGCAAA